>NZ_AJFC01000117.1:0-27325 GCF_000256505.1 Rhodococcus sp. P14
ACCGCGGACACTGACACTCCCCGGAAGCGACCTCGACGGTGTCCTGAGCCTGCGCACCCTCGCCGACGCCACACAACTGCGCGCGGCGGTCCACACCGGCTCCTCCCTGGCCATCGTCGGCGGCGGGTACGTCGGACTCGAGGTCGCAGCCTCGGCCCGCGCCCGCGGCTGCGAAGTCACAGTCGTCGAGCGTGAGGATCGGGTGCTGGCGCGGGTCGCCAGCCCGGAGCTGTCGGCCGTCCTCACCCGGTTCCACCGCGACCGCGGCACACGCATCCTCACGGCAGCCGAGGTCCGGGAGATCACCGGGACAGCCGGTCGAGTCGATGGAGTCACCCTCGCCGACGGCACCCACCTCGACTGCGACCTGGTGCTGGTGGGCGTCGGAGCGATCCCCAACGACGCGCTGGCTCGGGACGCGGGCATCGACTGTCTCACCGGGATCGTGGTGGACGGTTCCGCGCGCACCAGCGATCCGCATGTCCTCGCCATCGGGGATGTGACCTACCGCCTGCACGACACACTGGGCAAGATGGTGCGACTGGAGAGCATTCCCAGCGCGGTAGAGCAGGCGAAGCAGGCGGCAGCCGTCATCACCGGTGCGCCACTGCCACCGCACGAGGTGCCGTGGTTCTGGTCGGACCAGTTCGACCTCAAGATGAAGATGGCGGGGATGGTCGATCCCGAGACCCGGGCAGTCCTGCGCGGGAATCCGTCCGAGTCCTCCTTCGCCCTGTTCCACCTCGACAGCGACGGCGTGCCTGTCGCCGTCGAGACCGTGAACGCCGCAGCCGAATTCATGGCCGGCAAACGCTTCATCGGTAACCGCACCAAGCTCGATCCCACTGCACTCGCCGATCCCGCGACCTCGATGCGGGACGCCGTTCTGCAGAGCATCACGATTTCCGCCGCCCCGACCGGGCCGGCCCACAAGACATGGAGTACGTGACGATGGAAGCACTCGCAGCAGTCGCAAGAGAGCCGCACGCCGAGTTCACCCTCGAGCCCATCATCATCGAGGGACCGAGGGCCGGCGAGGTCCTCGTCGAGATCGAGGCCGTCGGCATCTGCCACACCGACCTCGCCGCGCGCGACGGCGCCCTCCCGACCGCGCTGCCCGCCGTCCTCGGCCACGAAGGATGCGGCATCGTAAGAGAAGTCGGCTCCGGCGTCACCAAGGTGACACCCGGCGACCGCGTGGGCATCACCTTCCACAGCTGTGGGACCTGCCCGTCGTGCACCACGGGGGCACCCTCCTACTGCCACCAGTTCATGCACCTCGCCTACGACGGGGTGCGCGAGGACGGCACCGGCCCGCTGTCCACCACCGACGGCGAACGCCTCACCGGCCTGTTCTTCGGACAGTCCTCCTTCGCCACCCACAGCCTCGCCTTCGAACGCAATGTCGTGAAGGTTCCCCACGACCTCCCGGCCGAACTCCTCGCCCCCCTCGGCTGCGGCATCCAGACCGGTGCCGGCGCGGTGATGCGCTCCCTCGACTGCCGGCCCGGCTCCGCGGTCCTGGTCGCCGGCGCCGGCTCGGTCGGCCTGGCCGCCGTCATGGGCGCCGTCGTGCAGGGCTGCACCACCATCATCGCCGTCGAACCCCACCGGTCCCGGCGCGACCTCGCCCTCGAACTCGGCGCCACCCACGTCGTCGATCCGGCCGCGGGCCCCCTCGTCGAGCAGGTCCGTGCCATCGTCCCGGCCGGTGTCGACTACGCGATCGACACCTCCGGCGTCCCGGCCGTGATCGAGTCGCTCGTCGGCGCCATGACCTTCCACGGCAAGATCGGCCTCATCGGCGTGCCCGCCGACCCGGCGGCCTCCGTACCGCTGAACATCATCAACTCCCTCGCCATGGGACTGACGATCACCGGGATCATCGAAGGCGACAGTGTCCCCGACGAGTTCATCCCCGAACTGGTCGAGCTCTACAAGGCGGGCAGGTTCCCGCTCGACAAGCTCGTCACCACCTTCCCCTTCGCGAAAATCAACGACGCGATCGCGGCCCAGCACCGGGGCGAGGTGCTCAAACCCGTGCTCGTGCAGGACTGACCACCCCACCCCGACACACTTCCCGAGAAGGACACCCCGATGACGATCGACTACACCGAGCTCTACATCCGCGGCGGATGGGTACGACCGTCCGGCGATGCCACGATCCCGGTCATCTCCCCGAGCACCGAACAGCGGATCGGCTCGGTCCCGGACGGTACCGAGTCCGACCTCGACGATGCGATCGACGCCGCCCGCGCAGCATTCACCGGCCCGGACGGCTGGGCGTCCTGGAGCGCCGCCCGGCGCGCCGAAGTCCTGGGCCGGTTCGCCGACGAACTCGAAGCCCGCGCCGAGGACACCGCAACCCGGGTGAGCAGCCAGAACGGCATGCCCATCGGCCTGGCCCGGCAGTTCGAGGGCGGCTTCCCGCCCCTCCTGCTGCGCTACTACGCCGAGATGGCGGCCCAGCAGGAGGACGAGATCCGTCCCGGCATGCTGGGGGGAGCGACCCTCGTCACCCGCGCCCCCATCGGCGTGGTGGGCGCGATCGTGCCGTGGAACGTCCCCCAGGCCATCACGTTCCTCAAACTCGCTCCGGCACTCGCCGCCGGCTGCACCGTGGTCCTCAAGCCGTCTCCGGAGACGGTGCTCGACGCCTTCCTGATGGCCGAAGCAGCGATCGCGGCGGGACTGCCCGCCGGTGTGCTCAACATCGTCCCGGGCGGCCGCGAACTCGGCGCCTACCTGGTGGCGCACCCGGGCATCGACAAGGTCTCGTTCACCGGCTCCACCGCCGCCGGCCGGGCCATCGGCCGCACCTGCGGTGAACTGCTGCGCCCGGTCACCCTCGAACTCGGCGGCAAGTCCGCCGCCGTGATCCTCGACGACGCCGACCTCGCCGCGAACGTCGAATCCTTCTACGCGGCGACTCTGCTCAACAACGGGCAGATCTGCTGGCTCGGCACCCGCGTCCTGGCGCCGCGCTCACGCTACGACGAGATCGTCGACACCATCACCGATCTCGCGAAGGGCATCGCGGTCGGCGACCCGCTCTCCGACACGACCCAGATGGGACCGCTGGTCTCGGCCCGCCAACGCGACCGCGTCGAAGGCTACATCGAGAAGGGCAAGTCGGACGGCGGACGCATCACCACCGGCGGCAAGCGTCCCGCCGGCGCGGAGCACGGCTGGTTCGTCGAGCCCACCATCTTCGCCGACGTCCAGACCGGGCACACCATCGCCCAGGAGGAGATCTTCGGCCCGGTGCTGTCGGTCATCCCCTACACCGACGAGGCCGAGGCCGTGGCCATCGCCAACCACTCGGACTACGGCCTCGGCGGTTCGGTCTGGACCGCAGACCCCGACCGCGGTACCCGGTTCGCCCGCAACATCGCCAGCGGCACCGTCGGCATCAACGGCTACGCCAACGATCCCACCGCCCCCTTCGGCGGCATCAAGAACAGCGGACTCGGACGGGAACTCGGACCCGAAGGACTGGCAAGCTACCAACAACTCAAGAGCATCTACCTCGACATGCGATGACCCCGGCGTGGGCGCGGTCGCATGCACGTGCATGCGACCGCGCCCGCGGCGGTAGGTGTCAGGAAAGGAGACACAATGACGAAAGATGAAGTCGCGCTGCTCGACTTCGCGGTGCAGTGGGCACCTTACGGCGGCGGCGACGAGCATATCCTTCCCGAGTTCGGACTCGTCCCCACCGACTTCTACCACCGATTGCGATGTCTCCTCGACGCGCAACCGAAGATCGACGCCGGGACCCGCCGCCGTCTGAAGAACCTCTGCACACGCAAACTCGGCTATCCACCAGTCGTCCAGCAGAAGCCGATGTCGCGCAGCCGACGACGGTGACATGCACGGCGGATCCGATACGCGACCCGGGACAGCCACATCAGCCCGGTGGGTGGTACGGGCTCTCCAGCAATCGGTCCAGGTAGAGAGCCGTGGCGGGACTGAGAGCGTGGGCGCTTCCCTCCTGCGCGAGGCGGTGTAGAAGGGCGCGGAGGGCCGATCCTGCATCCAGCAACGGCTGGACGATCCTCACCCCGGCGCATTGCTCGAGCAACGGAAGAACCACGCGCTCCGCCTCACGGCTCGACCCGGCAGTGGCGAGGCACTCGGTCAGCAAGACGCCCGCATAGAGGGATGCTCTCGGCCGCTGGGTGGCGTCGATCGACTCTGCAAGCACGCGAGCCCTGTCACAGGCTTGTGTCCGGGCGCCGGGCGAGCCGGCAACAAGGAGCCGGATGACCGATTCTTCTGCGATCTCGGTGGTGACCCGACTGATACCGTCCTGCGGTTCCTGCGAGAGCTGCCGAGGAAAGCTGTCCGGGCTGAAATACCCGGATCCGATTCCCAGGCGAATGCGCTCGTTCACCAGGTGCGCCGACAGGCGCGGAAGGTGCAGGGTGCGTGCCAGCTGTTCGCCTTCGTTCAATCGCTCGGCAGCGGCGTCGTACCTGCCGAGCCGGTGCTTCAGGCGCGCACCGACGACGTAGGTGGACAGCATGAAATCGACCGTGCCGCCTTCTGCCCCGAGACTGTAGCTCTGGTCGAGGAATCGCTCGGCCTCGGCCAGGTTCCCCTGTTCGTACAGCAGGTCTCCGAGAAGGGCCCCGGTGAGCCGGGAGCCGTAGGACAGTTCCTCTCCTCGCTCGGTTGCCAGCTGCATGGCGTGGCGGAAACTGGCCTCGGCACCGTCGAGGTCGAGTTGTTCTCTTGCGGCCAGCCCGTCGAGGCAGTACCCGTAGATGACGCTGAAGGGCCCGGAAGACCGCCGATGGTATGGACGTACCCATTGCTGCCAACGCCGGGCGTCGGCAAAGTCGAACCGATGGATCGAGCGAAACGACGCGACGTCAGCGGTGCCGCACACGACCCAGGGGCGTAGCCGGTCGGAACGGGCACTGCAGGCCTCGACCGCCGCATCCATACCGTCGAGCCGGTCGTCGAAGGCGTTGACCGTGGCCTGGATGAGCGCTGCTTCGGCTCGGATGTCAGCTTCGTCGGCACTTGCCGACGGCAGAGTTGCCGCGATGTTGCCGAGCGCCTCGGCAGCGGCAGCGCGATGATGCAGGACGGCGTGCGCCCAGGCCAGCGCGGTCTGCAGGCGCAGCCGACGCGCGCTGGATGTGCCGGGGAGCTTTGCGGCCAGCCCGAGCAGGGTACTCATCTGGGAGCGCTCGAGCAGCGGTATCGCCTCGTGTTCGACGGCATCGATCGCGTCGTCGTCGCTGCCGGCGGCGAGGAAGTGATCCACAGCCGGGCTGAGTAGATGCTGTCCGAGAAACCACCGGGCGGCAGTGAGATGCAAACCGATCAGGCGTTCCGGATCGTCACGCTCGAGTCGGCGGCGTAGGAATTCGGCGAACAGGTGGTGGTAGCGGAACCACTGCCCGTCCTCGTCGAGACGCGTCAGGAACAGGTTCCGCGCCTCGATGTCTTCGAGCACCGTCTGGGTATGCCCCCGACCGGTCAAGGCGGTGGCCAGGGCAGCGCACGTGCGCTCGGTGATCGACGTGGCAAGCAGGAAGTCGAGCAGATCCGGCTCGAGGGTGTCGAGGACGTTCTCGGCGAGGTATTCGCCGATAGCCCGGTGCCGGCCGGACAGGTGCCGGATCGCCGCACGCGGATCGCGGTGTTCGCGCAGGGCCAACGAGGCCAATTGCAGCGCCGCCACCCACCCGTCGGTCGATTCCTCCAGATCGACGACCTCCTCGTCCTCGAGTTGCAGATCCGTGGCGCCGGTGAGTAGTTCCCGGGACTCGTCGAGGTCGAATCGCAATGCGGCCGAGTCGATTTCGATCAACTCGTTGCGCACCCGCAGGCCGCTCAGCGGCAGACCCTGCCGGGTCCGGCTGGTGACGACCAGCTGCAGGTGGTGGCAGCCGTGTTCGAGCAGGAACCGGGCGATGGCTCGGCTCGCAGGGTTGGTCACCCGGTGCCAGTCGTCCAGGACCACCGCGATGTGCTGTCCACCCGTGTGCGCCCGGTTGATCAGCGTCGTCAGCACGAACCGCTCGGCACCCTCCCCGTGTCCCTCCAGCGCCCGGGTCAGCTCTCTGCCCAACCCGGGCAGGGTCACCGTGACCGCATCGACGAGATGCGCGAGAAACCACGCCGGGGTGTTGTCGTCCTCGTCGATCGACAACCAGGCGGTCGTCCCCCCGGTGCGCTCGAGCATCTGCACGTACTGGGCGGCCACGGTGGTCTTGCCGTATCCGGCCGGACCATGAATCAAGATCAACCGGGGTCGGGTTCCGGTCCCGAGCCTGCCGAGCAGCCGGGCGCGCGGCACCATCGCGTGCGCCGTGACCGGGGGGCGGTACTTGGTGGTCACGGCGGGCGGAGGGACGGGCCCGGACGCCCCGGCCGACGGATCGAGGCGCAGGTACGCCGCGGTGCCCGCAGGTTCACGCTTTTCCCGCTGCGGTGAGCTTTCCTCGTCCCACGCCAGCGGCAGCGGCAGGTCGGCAACGAGGTATCCCAGATCCGTCCCGGCCCGGCGCAACGCCTCCCCCAGCGCCGCCGCCGTCCCGAAGCGGTGGGCAGGGGCGCGGGCCATCGCCTGCTCGATCACCACCCGGACGCCCTCCGGGACATCGTTCTCGCGCAGGTCGGGGATCGGTTCGGTGCTGATCCGCAGCAGCTGCGCCACCAGTTCCTCACCCCGGTGGCGCGCGAAGGCCGGTCGACCGGCCAGGGCGGTGAACAAGGTCGCGCCGAGCCCGTAGACGTCCGAGGCAACCGATGGAGGATGTCCGTGCAACACCTCCGGCGCGGTGTAGGCGGGAGAACCCACTATGAGCCCCCGGGTGGTGTCCTGCCGGTCCGACAGTCGGGCGATCCCGAAATCGGCGAGTTGCGGTTCGCCGTACTCGGAAATCAGGATGTTCGCCGGTTTGACGTCCCGGTGCAGCACTCCGGCCCGATGCGCCGTCTCGAGGGCTCCGGCCAGCTTGATGCCTATGTCGACAACTTCGGCGGTCGTGCGGGGCCCGCGTCGGGTGATCCACGCTTCGAGCGAGTCGCGGCGGTGGAACGGCATCACGATGTAGGGACGCCCGGTATGGGTGACGCCGGCCTCGAGCACGTGCACGATGTTCGGATGCCCCGACAGCCGGCCCATCGCCTGCTGCTCACGCAGGAAGCGGGTGCGGTCGGACTCACCGGGGCTCGAGCTCAAGACCTTGATCGCCACTACCCGGTCCAGGGCAGGTTGACGGCAACGGTAGATGATGCCGAACCCGCCGCGGCCCAGCACCCGAGGCTCGTCGAATCCGACAGCAGCCAGCTCGTTCGCTATCTCTGCCTCGAACTGATTCGAGGGATGCTCGACGGCTTCGTCGGACACGGTTCGTCCTCACCGACTGTTACGCCACTGACTGTCTCCGGTCGGATCATGGTTACTCACGGCTCTACCTGGGGTTGGTTCCTCATTCTAGCCTTACCGGCACAGACTGAGGCGGGAGTCGAGGCCGGCGAGAGTAACGGAAGTCGGAGCAGACCCGTCCCGCACTCATGGCGCCACATCTCACGTGTCTTCCGGCATGTGCGCCCGATTCGCGATGGTGGCGGCCGCCCCGGTTGCCCCCGCCCGGACCGAGGAGGCGTGGAGCTCGGGCCCGAATCGGTCGACGGCACCTGCGATGCTGAGCGCGGCGATCGCGCGGTTGTCTAATTCCAGCACGGGAGAAGCGATTTCGGCGTGCCACAGAACCATCGGTGAAAACATGCCGCCCGGCTCGAGTCCGGTCACAGCGGGCCCCGGAGCATCGGAAGACCGGACTCGGCGATCCCCGATTCCTGGAGCCGGAGCCGGGACCGCAGGGCACCCCGCCCCCGCTCGCGTCGGATTCCTCGACGCCGGAGGGAGTTACCCCGCCCGAAGGTAGCGGGAGACCGCCTCGGCTCGGTTGGCGGCACCGAGTTTGCGCAGAATGTGCCTCACGTGGGCCTTGACGGTGGCCTCCGAGATGAACAGCCGGTTCGCGATGCGGGCATTCGAGTCGCCCTCGGCCATGTGCGCAAGGACCTCGAGCTCCCGCCGGGTCAGCAGGTCCACATTCCCCGCAGGGTGGCCGGACTGCATCGGGTGGCGATATCCCGGAAGCGCAACGACCGAATCGTTCGCCGGCTCTTCGTTGGAACCGATCATTTCGTCCAGCATGTCCGGCGAGGCATCCATGACGGCGGTGACCTGCCGCCGGATCGTCCGGAGGCGTTCCTGGTAGTAGAGACGTTCCAGGGCATAGCCGAGACATTCCGAGAACGTGCGGACAAGCGTCCGATCGAACTCGCCGACCTCCCGCCCGTCGCTCGGGCTGTCGGCGTGGACGAAGCCGAACACTCCGGAGCCGACCATGATGGGAGCGGCGACGTAGGAGGATGTGCTTGTGACCTGCTTGAAGCCCGGATCCACGCGGTCGTCGGCCTGCGCCCGGGGGACCAGCACCGGAGAACGGCGCCGCACGATCTCGCTTTCGATGAGCCGGTGGCCCAGGGTTCTGCTGCGACTGCCGACCTCAAGGATCTCGGCAGCGAGCGCCGAATCGTTCCGCACGTAGCACGACTTCGCCACCCAGCGGTTGCCCTCGACGCGGGACAGCATGCACCGCTGATACCCCAGCTCGCCGACATGGGTCGGGGCGAACCGGACGAGGTCGGCTACCGACCCGACGGTCCGCAGCGCATCGAGCGCCCGCCCGACTCCGGCGATCGCCTCCGATCGCTGCGCCAACTCGGCTTGGCGCAACATCACCCGCGCGTGACCGACCTGCTGAGACAATCCGAGCAGACGTGCGATCTCCGCGCCTGGCGCTGTTTCACCGAGCCTGCGCGTGAGGGCCTCCTCGACGACCTCGAGGGCGATATCGGCCTCGTCGAGGTCGGCCGCAGTGCGCGGATCCGCCGGGGCGCCCCGTCCCAGGAGCTCGTGGGCAAGTGCCAGCACGCCCCGGGCCCGCTCCAACTCCTCGCCGACACTCCCGACAGGGCGTAGCGCAGGCGAAGAAGCGCGGCCGGCCGCGGTCGACCCGAAAGGCATCGTCGGTACCACGTATTCGGTGCTCCTTCCCGGCCATATTGCCAGAGCAGATAAGAGAAACGTTAGCAAATCATGCATGCATGTCTCAATACTCCGGGTTTTCTGAAGGAATCCGATCGGCGTAGTTCGTTCGAGCCCGGACTGGTGGCGTTTCTCGCTCGCCCGCGCCGACCGCGCCCAGGAGCCCGTCCGCCGAGCCACTCGACCGCGGGGTGAGACATGGATGCATGTTTTCGAATCTTCCTCCTGTCCGTCGAACGATAGGCGTGGCGACGCGCTCGTCCCCCTTGGGCGCAGGTGGTCGTCGAGGCCGAGTCAGCCGTTGGGATGAGAAACGTGCGCCCAGGGAGTGATGCGCATCACCCCGCCCGGGATCGAAGATTATCGGGACTCGAGTGATCGGCGTCACGCAACGGACGGCCGGACCGCGACGTCTCCGCGACATTGCTGCCACCCATCGGAGGAAAACTGTGACCACCATCGAGGCCATCACGGGTCCCACCCGACCCGTACCGGACGAAATTGCCCGCCAGATCGTTCTTCCCGAGGGTCACCGAGACGAAACCACTCTGTTCGCAGCCTACAAATGGCTCCGGGAAAACAATCCGCTCGCCAAGGTGCACGTGGAAGGCTACGACCCGCTGTGGCTGGGAAGCAAGCACGCCGACATCATGGAGATCGAACGCCAACCGCAACTCTTCTCCAACGGGGGCGGGTCCGAACCCGGCTCGCACAATCCGATCCTGACCAACCAGGCCGGCGATGCCTTCACCAAAAGCCTCCCCGGTGGGAGCCTCCGCAT
Organism: Rhodococcus sp. P14; assembly: GCF_000256505.1. NCBI lineage: Bacteria > Bacillati > Actinomycetota > Actinomycetes > Mycobacteriales > Nocardiaceae > Rhodococcus > Rhodococcus sp. P14. The sequence goes on from NZ_AJFC01000117.1 coordinate 9,867, forward strand.
CTTCGATGCCCTGCCCTACCTGGATCCGCCCGAGCACACCGCGGTCAAGGATGTCGCGGCGGACTGGTTCCGTCCGGCCAACCTCAAGCGTTGGGAGGACCGGATCCGAACGCTGGCCGTGGATGAGATTGCGCGGCGGCTGCGACCGGGAGTGAACGAGATCGATCTCGTCAAGGATTTCGCCATGTTCTACCCGTTACACGTCATCATGACCCTCTTCGGAGTTCCGGAGGAAGACGAGCCACGGATGCTGGCGTTGACGCAGGAGTTCTTCGGAACAGCCGACCCGGACGAAGCCAGAGACGACGTCGAACCGCTCAGCCCGGAAGCTGCGGCCAAGCAGTGGGCCAACGCCCTTTCGGACTTCTTCGCCTATTTCGATGTACTGGTAGAAGATTGCCGCGCCAATCCCCGAAATGATCTCGCCTCCCTCATCGCCAACGCACGGCAGGCCGATGGGGAGTACTGGCCCAAGAAGTTTGCCTACAGCTGGTTCGTGACGATCTCCACCGCCGGGCACGACACCACCGCTTCCACCCTGGCCGGCACCCTCGAAGCACTTGCTCATCATCCCGAGCAACTCGCCGCGTTGCAGCGAGACCCGTCGCTGATCGGTGACCTGGTCAACGAGGGTCTGCGCTGGATTTCACCGGCGAAGCACTTCATGCGCCAGGCCACCGAGGATTACGAACTTCGGGGTCGGCACATCAAAGCCGGTGACAGGCTGATGATGCTGTACCAGTCCGGCAACCGTGACGCCGAGGTCTTCGACGCGCCTGACGAGTTTCGATTCGACCGGAAGCCCAATCGACACATAGCCTTTGGATACGGACCGCACATGTGCACCGGGCAGCATCTGGCCAAGCAGGAATTGCGGATCATGTTCGAGGAGTTGCTCCCGCGCATCCACACGATCGAGGTCACCGGTGAGCGAAAAGTCGTGCAGACCAACTTTGTCGGTGGATTGAAGAACCTTCCCGTCCGATTGGAACTCACATGACCACCACGCTGTCGGCGGCCGACCGGAATGTGGTGGTCGTGGGCGCAGGGCATGCCGCGGCCTCACTCGTGGGCCTGCTCCGACAGGAGGGACACACCGGCAGGATCACGATGCTCGGTGAGGAACTCGACTACCCGTACCACAGGCCGCCGTTGTCGAAGAAGTTCGCCGAGGGAGAGCTCGAGCAGTGGCTGCGACCCCCGGAGTTCTACCGGGAGCAGGACGTCGAGGTGCGCCTCGGCGAACAGGTCACCGAGATCGACCGTAAAGCCGGCAGGATTGTCACGGCCTCTGGCGAGCGGATCGGTTACGACGTGCTGGTCCTGGCCACCGGGTCCCGTCCCCGTCCCTTGCCGGTGGCGGGCGCCGGCCTGGCCGGCGTCGGTGCGCTACGCAATCTCGGCGACGCCCGCGCCCTGCGCAAGTGGGTCGGGGAAGGGCGCAAGCTGGCCATCATCGGTGGCGGCTACATCGGACTGGAGGTCGCTGCGGTGGCCCGCGCCGCGGGCGCGGAGGCCGTGGTTCTCGAACGCGAGGACCGAGTGCTGGCCCGCGTCGCGAGCCCCCAGCTGTCGGCGATTCTCACCGCGCGACATACCGAGCAGGGCACGGTAGTGCGGACCCGTGTCGGAGTCACCGGACTGGAGGGCGCCGCCGGGCAGGTGCAGAGCGTTGTGCTCGAAGGCGGCGAGACAATCGACTGCACCGCGGCGCTGGTCGGAATCGGTGCCCTGCCGTGCGACGAGTTGGCCGCAGCCTGCGACCTCGAGCGCGGCCCGGCCGGCGGCATCGTCGTCGACGAGTTCGCTCGCACAAGCGATCCCGCGATACTCGCCATCGGAGACGTGACCTGCCGGCGTGTGCCCGGACTCGACGGCATCGGGCGACTCGAGAGCATCCCGAGCGCGACGGAGCAGGCCCGGCAGGCGGTAGCCGCGATCCTGGGCACACCGTCGCCGCAGCCCGAGACGCCATGGTTCTGGTCCGACCAGTTCGATCTGAAGCTGAAGATCGCCGGCGTCGTGCGGCCGGGAGCGGACGTCGTCCGCCGCGGTGACCCGGAGACGGGCCGATTCGCACTGTTTCACCTACGCGACGGCGTGCCGGTGGCGGTGGAGTCTGCCAACGCTTCACCGGATTTCATGGCAGGCAAGAAGTGGATCGGCGCCGGCACCAGCGTCGATCCGGTTCGGCTGGCCGACCCCGGTATCGCCCTGCGCGACGCCGTCCGCTGAAACGACACCCGCCAACCCCACGTACGACCCGAGGAATATCATGCCGAAGATCACCTATCTCGTCCCCGACGGAACCACCCACATCGTCGATGTTCCTGCAGGACAAAGCATTATGGACGGCTCCGTGCGCAACAACCTGCCCGGCATCGTCGCCGAATGCGGCGGCAGCTGCTCCTGTGCGACCTGCCACGTACACGTCGACTCCGAGTTCGCCGATCTGTTCGGCGAGGCGACCGACGAGGAGCGCGACCTACTCGAATACGCCGACGACGTCGACGAACGCTCCCGACTGTCATGCCAGCTCATCGTGAACGCCGCATGCGAAGGCGTCCGAGTGATCGTGCCCGACTCCAACGGCTGACCCGGCGCTGCCTACCCTGCCCACCCTGCTCGCCTGCCTGCCCGCATCCCGAGATACCGCACAAAGGAACCACACCAATGACCGCACTCACCGGAACCACCGACTATCGGCAGTTCTACATCGACGGCGGCTGGGCCGACCCGTCGTCCTCACGCACCCTCGAGGTGCGGGCCGCGGCCACCGAGGAACGCCTCGGCAGCGTCCCGGAGGCTACCGAGCGGGACATCGACGACGCCGTTGCCGCCGCCCGCCGGGCATTCGACGACCCTCAGGGCTGGTCCCGCTGGGATCCGGCGCGCCGCCGCGAGGCGCTCGAGCGTTTCGCGGTGGCACTGGAGAAGCGCGCCCCCGAAACCGCGACCCGAGTGAGCTCGCAGAACGGTATGCCGATCTGGCTCGCTCAGCAGTTCGAGGGCGGGTTCCCGGCCCTGCTGCTGCGCTACTACTCCGGCCTGGTCGCCGACACCCCCCAGGAGGAGACCCGGCAGGGCATGCTCGGCGGGCAGGCGCGGGTGATCCGTGAGCCGATCGGGGTGGTCGGCGCGATCGTCCCGTGGAACGTCCCGCAGGGAATCACCTTCCTCAAGCTCGCCCCCGCCCTGGCCGCCGGGTGCACGGTCGTGCTCAAGCCTGCTCCGGAGACGGTCCTCGACGCCATGCTGATGGCCGAGGCAGCCGCCGAGGCAGAACTGCCGGCGGGCGTGCTGAACGTCGTGCCCGGCGGAGGCGATGTCGGGGCCTACCTGGTAGCCCATCCGCAGGTGGACAAGGTCTCGTTCACCGGGTCGACGGCGGCCGGCCGGACGATCGCCGAGACGTGCGGGCGCCTGCTGCGCCCGGTGACCCTCGAGCTCGGCGGCAAGTCCGCCGCGATCGTCCTCGACGACGCCGACCTGGCTTCGACGATCGAGAGTTTCTTCGCCTCGACACTTCTCAACAACGGCCAGATCTGCTGGCTCTCGACCCGCGTACTGGCGCCGCGATCGCGATACGCCGAGGTCGTCGACACCGTCAGCGGACTCGTGTCCTCCCTGCGGATCGGCGACCCCCTGGCCGAGACCACTCAGGTCGGTCCGCTGGTCTCGGCACGGCAACGCGATCGGGTCGAGTCCTACATCGCCAAGGGGAAGGCCGAGGGGGCCCGGCTCACCGTCGGCGGCGGCCGGCCGGAGGGCCTCGACCGCGGCTGGTACGTGCAGCCGACCGTGTTCGCCGATGTCGACAACAACCACACCATCGCCCAGGAGGAAATCTTCGGGCCGGTCCTGTCGGTGATCCCGTACACCGACGAGGACGAGGCCGTTGTCATCGCCAACGCCTCGGACTACGGCCTGGGCGGCAGTGTCTGGACCGCCGACCCGGAGCGTGGCGAGGCCGTCGCCCGCCGGGTGCGCACCGGCAGCATCGGCATCAACGGCTACGTCAACGACCCCGTCGCCCCCTTCGGCGGAATCAAGGCCAGCGGCATCGGCCGTGAACTCGGACCCGAGGCCCTGCACAGCTACCAGGTCCTCAAGACCGTCTATCTCGACGCCTCGGCCGCGCAGGCCTGAGCAGAACCCGTCACACCGACCCACAACCGAGGAGTCCTCATGAAAAGCCGCGGCGCCGTTCTCCGCCAAGCCCCTGGCAAGTTCGAGATCGTCGACCTCGTCGTCGACGAACCCCGACAGAACGAGATCCGAGTCCGGATGGTCGCCTCAGGGCTGTGCCACTCCGACGACCACATGGCCACCGGTGACCTCCCCGTCGCTGTCTACCCGGTCTGCGGTGGACACGAGGGCGCCGGCATCGTCGAGTCGGTCGGCCCGAACACCTCCGGCTTCGAACCGGGAGACAAGGTCATCTTCTCGTTCCTGCCTGCCTGCGGAAAATGCCGCTGGTGCTCCACCGGGCACCAGAACCTCTGCGACCTCGGCGCCAATGTCCTGGTCGGCTCGCGCTGGGAAGATCCGACGAGCTTCCGGCTGCAACTCGAGGACGGCACCCCCGTCGCCCAGGCGCTCGGCATCTCCACCTTCTCCGAATACACGACGGTCGCCGTCGACTCCGCCATCAAAGTCCCGGCGGACACCCCGCTGGAAAAGGCGTGCCTGCTCGGTTGCGCAGTCGGGACCGGCTGGGGCTCGGCGGTCAACACCGGCAAGGTGCAACCCGGCGACACCGTGCTGATCCTCGGTGTCGGCGGCATCGGCGCAAACGCCGTCCAGGGTGCCGTGCACGCCGGCGCGGCACGGGTAATCGTGGTCGACCCGGTCGCCTTCAAGCGGGACATGGCGCTCTCGCTGGGTGCCACCCACGCATTCGCCACCGTCGAGGAGGCCATCGAGACCGCGAAGAGCTTCACCAACGGCCAGGGCGCCGACGTCGCGATCGTCACCGTCGGCGTCATCACCGGCGACCACATCGCGCAGGCATTCGCCGGGATCCGCAAGCAGGGCACGGTCGTTGTCACTGCCCTCGGAAACGCCACCGCCGTCGGCATCCCGGTACCGATCCTCGAATTGATCCTCTATGAGAAGAAGATCGTGGGTTCGCTGTTCGGCTCGTCGAGCCCGCGCGCAGACATCCCCAAGCTGTTCGACCTCTACCAGGCCGGCTATCTGAAGCTCGACGAGTTGATCACCACCGAGTACGCCCTCGACGACATCAACCAGGGATACGACGACATGCGTGCAGGCACCAACATCCGCGGTGTCATCCGGTTCTAGCGACCGCACGACTGCGCCGATCCGGCCCCTCGGATCCCCTCCCCGCACCAACCTCGGCCCAATCCCAGAGAGGCACCGATGACCGTCACAGACGACCCGACCACCCAGCTACCGACACCCCACGGACCGTTCGTCGAGGACGATCGTGAAGCACACAGCTTCCGTGTCCACCGCTCCACCATGACCTCACCGGAGATTCATGCGATGGAACTCGAGCGGGTCTTCGCGCACAGCTGGCTCTACGTCGGCCACGAGTCGGAAATCCGCAAGAAGGGCGACTACGTGCGCCGCCCCGTCGGCGGACGCCAGGTCTTCATGGTCCGCGGACGATCGGGGCAGGTGAACGTCTTCCACAACACCTGCACCCACCGCGGCGCCATGGTCTGCCGCGCCGAACGCGGCAACGCCAAGATCTTCTCGTGCTTCTACCATGCCTGGTCGTTCAACACCGACGGCGAACTGGTGGGCATCCCGGACCGCCAGGCCTACGGCGACGACCTCGACTTCGGCAAACTCGGGCTCCGGCCCGCCGCCAAGGTCGCCAGCTACCGCGGCTTCGTCTTCCTCTCCTACGATCCCGACATCGTGCCCCTGGTCGACTACCTGGCGGGCGCCACGGAGTACCTCGACCTCGTCGTCGACGCGGTCGAGGACGCGGAAATCATCTCCGGAACCAACGAGTACGCGATCAATGCCAACTGGAAACTCCTGGCGGAGAACAGCATCGACGGCTACCACGCGGTCAGCACCCACGACACCTACTTCAAGTACCTGGTAGCGCTGGGCACCGACCTCGCAGGTGGGGTCCAGGGCACGGCGAAGGCGCTCGGCAACGGGCACGCGGTACTCGAATACACCGCACCGTGGGGCCGACCGGTGGCGAAGTGGGAGCCGCTGTTCGGTGAGGGCGCGCGCGAGGAGATCGGCCGGCTGCGCGCCGAACTCGTGGCCAAGCACGGCGAAGAGCGCGCCGCGCGCATGGCCGACGTCAACCGCAACCTGTTGATCTACCCGAACCTGGTGATCAACGACATCATGGCTGTCACCGTACGCACCTTCATGCCTGTCTCCGCGGACCGGATGGAGATCACCGCCTGGGAGCTCGCTCCGAGTCAGGAGCAATCCCAGCTGCGGCAGCGCCGTCTCGACAGCTTCCTCACCTTCCTGGGGCCCGGTGGCTTCGCCACCCCGGACGACATCGAAGCCCTCGAGTCCTGCCAGCAAGGCTTCCACAGCGGCGGAGTGGAGTGGAACGACATCTCACGCGGCATGGCGCGCACGCCCGAGGCCAATGACGAAGAGCAGATGCGTGCCTTCTGGCGACGCTGGAACGAGCAGATGATCGGAGAGGCCCGATGACCACCACCGCACCCGAGACCCCGAAGGCCGCGCCGGCGCCCTCCCCGCAGGTCGGCGACCTTCGGCAGGTCACCCGCAGCCGAGTCGAGGACCTGCTCTACCTCGAGGCCGAACTGCTCGACGACTGGGACCTCGACACCTGGATCACCCTCTACACCGACGACTGCCGCTACGTCGTGCCCTGCAACGACACCCCCGACGCCGACCCGGCCCGGGACCTGGTGCTCGTCGACGACGACCACCTGCGTCTGTCCTGCCGCGTGGAGCGACTCAATTCCCGCCGGGCACACCGGGAATACCCGCACTCGGCCACCAGCCACCAGGTGTCCAACGTGCGGCTGCGCCCGGTCGTCGACGGCACCGGCGGTGCAGCCGAGCTTCCGGTGGTCGCCGAGTTCGTCGTCTGGCGCTTCCGCGGCGAACGCTCCTACACCTACGCCGGCCGCTACCACTATCGACTGCGCGTCGTCGACGGGCACCTGCGGATCGCGTCGAAGCGGTGCGTGCTGCGCATGGGAAGCCTGCGCCAGGTGTCCGACGTCGCGATCATCCTGTGAACGCCGAACTGGACGGGGCACCGTTGCGGGGCCGCACCGTGGTCGTCACGGGAGGAGCGACCGGCATCGGTCTCGCGATCACCCGCAGGTTGCTCGCCGACGGCGCGTCGTTGCTCGTCGCTGCCCGGGACGAGGACGAACTCCATCGCGGGCTCGGGGCGCTGAGCGCACCCCCCGGCGTTCCCGAGCCCACCGGATTCGTCGGTGATCTGGCGCTCCCGGGCGCCGCGGACGCGATGCTCACCGCGGCCACGGACGCGTTCGGCCCGGTGTACGGACTCGTCAACAACGCCGGCGGGGGCGTCATCGCGCCGACGCTCCAGCACACCGAGCAGACGCTGAAGTCGACCATCGACAACAACCTGTGGACCACGCTGCGGGCCAGCATGGCGTTACTCCCCCATCTCGTCGACAACGGCGGGGGACGCATCGTCAACATCGGCGCCGAGTCCGTGCGCAACGGGCTCACCGCCCACGCGGTCTACAACGCCGCAAAGGGCGGGGTGCACGCGTTCGCCGTCGGATTGGCGCGCGAGTTCGCGCCCGCAGGCATCACCGTGAACACCGTGGCGCCGGCCTACACCCTGACCGCGGAGCTGGCCGCCGCGATCGAAGCGAACCGCCTCCCCGAGGTTCTGCGGCCGGTCGTCGAGGACGCGGTGCGGCTCATTCCGATGGGACGCCCTGCCGTTCCCGACGAAGTCGCCGGCGCCGTCGCCTATCTCCTTCGCCCGGAATCCGGCTTCGTCACCGGCCAGGTGATCAGTGTGAACGGCGGCAGCAGCATGGGCTGAAACCTCTCCGCTCCGCCGCGGCACAGACCGACCCGCACCCAGCGTCCCTACCCCGAAAGGTGAGCCATGACCGGCGTATCCCACGTCGACGACACATCTCGTGTCACGGATGCTTCTGCTCCCGAACCACTGTCGACCCCCGGCACAGCAACCGAACTCTACCGGTCGGCCCGCGATCTGCTCCAGGATCTCGGCCGCGACTACCGCAAGGCGGTCGACGAGTTCACCTGGCCGGATCTCGGGGAGCGGTTCAACTGGGCCGTGGACTGGTTCGACGCGATCGCACGGGGCAACGACCGGGTGGCCCTGTGGATCGTGGAGGAGAACGGCGCCGAGGCGAAGTACACCTTCGACGAGCTCGCACGCCGGTCCGATCAGGTCGCCGCCCATCTGGCCGCCCACGGGGTGGCCCGGGCCGACAGAGTCGTCCTCATGCTGAACAACCAGGTCGAACTCTGGGAGGCCATGCTCGCGGTCATGAAGCTCGGTGCGGTCATCATGCCCACGACCACCGCGCTGGGCCCGGTGGATCTGGCCGATCGCATCGGCCGGGGCGGTGCCCGGCACGTCGTCGCCAACGTCGCCGACACCGCCAAGTTCGACGAGATCGAGGGTGAGTACACGCGTTTCGTGGTCGGCGGCGGGCATGACGCGCCGGCCGGCTGGGTGCGCTTCGCCGGCGCGTACGCGCTCGACGTTCCCCGTGCAACGCACCCCGGTACCGCTCCGCACGACCCCCAGCTGCTGTATTTCACCTCCGGCACCACGAGCCGGCCGAAACTCGTCGAGCACACGCAGGTGTCCTACCCCCTCGGGCACCTCGCGACCTCGTTCTGGGTCGGAGCCGCACCCGGGGACGTCCACCTGAACATCAGTTCGCCGGGCTGGGCGAAGCACGCCTGGAGTTGCTTCTTCGCCCCGTGGATCGCCGAAGCGACGATCTTCGTCTACAACTATTCCCGCTTCGATGCCGCCGCGTTGCTCGGACAGATCCGCCGGGCCGGCGTGAGCACGTTCTGTGCTCCACCGACGGTGTGGCGAATGCTGATCAACGCCGACCTCTCCGGCGGCCCCGGGCAGCTGCGTGAGCTGCTTTCCGCGGGAGAACCGCTGAACCCCGAAGTCATGGATCAGGTGCGGCGGCAATGGGGATTGACGATCCGCGACGGGTTCGGCCAGACCGAGCTGCCACTGGCTGTCGGGAACGTACCCGGTATGCCGGTCAAGCCCGGATCGATGGGGCTGCCGTTGCCCGGTGTTCCGGTCGTGCTGGTCGATCCGCTGTCCGGCGCGCGGGTCGACGGAGTCGGAGAGGGTGAGCTCTGCGTCGATCTGACAGCGCGACCGATGAGCCTGATGACCGGCTACCTGGGCGATCCCGAACGCAACGCCGAGGCGATGGCAGGGGGCTTCTACCACACCGGCGACGTCGCTTCCCGGGACGCCGACGGCTACATCTTCTATGTCGGGCGCACGGACGATGTGTTCAAGGCCAGTGACTACAAGATCTCGCCGTTCGAGCTGGAAAGCGTGCTGATCGAGCATCCGGCGGTCGCCGAGGCCGCGGTCGTGCCGGCCCCCGACGAAGTCCGGCTGGCCGTGCCCAAGGCCTATGTCAGCCTCGCGCCGGGTCACGAGCCGACGCGGGCGACGGCACTGGCGATTCTGCGGCACGCCCGCGCGAACCTCGCGCCGTACCAGCGCGTACGCCGCCTGGAGTTCGCCGACCTGCCGAAGACCATCTCCGGCAAGATCCGCCGCGTGGAACTGCGTGGCCGCGAGGAATCCGGCGTCGCCGGTGCCGGTGAATGGCGCGACGACCAGTTCCCCGAATTGCGGTCCTGAGTCACGTCCCCCGGGGCTGCAAGCGCCCCGGGGTGCGCGAACGCACCTGAACGAGTCCTGGTTCCGTCGCAGGTCTCCGGGACCGAATCCCATTGTGATAGCTCCTGGTTCACGAACGACCAAGGCGTGCCCACGCGTGGCAGGCGGTGGATGGCCGGACAGCAGTACGTGGTCACGGTCTCGCCGCGACGCAGCTTCCGCCGGCGCTGGGTGGAAGTGTGCCTGCTGTGTACCCCGATATCGGGAGTTCGTCGTCAGCGGGCGTTTGCCGGTCCGGTGAGCGGGCGAACCGTGGCAATGAGCTCGGCGGCGTTGTCGCGGCGGATCGCGGCCGCGAGGTCGTCGGAGCAGGCGCCGAGGACGGCTCCGGGTGGTGTCTCGCGCGCGGCGAACGGGTAGTCGGTGCCCAGCAGGACGTGCTCGCCGCCGAATCGGGCGACGGCCTGGCCGAGTGCCGCCGCGTCGTAGGTGAGGGAATCGCACCACAGGTCCCGGGCCCGCACACTCGGCGCCGGTCCGGGCGTGCCGGAGAGAACGGCGCCTCGGTCGAGTCGGGGCAAGATCGCAGGCAGGGCGCCACCGCCGTGGGCCAGGCACAGGCGCACGCCCGGAGTACGGGTCCGCCCCGTGAGCAGTGCCGCCGCGGCGGTCGTTGTCTCCATGGGCATCCCCAGCCCGAACTCCAGGCCCAACTTCGACAGCCGCGGGTCGAGCGTAGTGTCCACCGGGTGCACCAGCCCCAGTGCCGAGCGCTCGGCCGCAGCGGCGAAGAACTCGTCGAATGCGGGGTCGGCCAGCTCCCGCGTGCCGACACGAGTGCCGATCTCGACACCGAGGAAACCCAGTTCGTCGATGCAGCGGGAGAGCTCGGCGACCGCGGCGTCGGGGTCCTGCAAGGGAACGGCACCGAGGGCATACAGCCGCCCCGGTGCCTCGGCGACCAGTGCGGCGAAGGCATCGTTCTGCGCCGCAGCCAGGATCCGTGCGCCGTCGGCGGGCTGGTCGTGACACAACGTGACAGGAATTGGCGAGACGACCTGTGCTGCAATCCCCTCGGCGTCCATGTCGACGAGTCGGCGCTGGGCGGACCAGCACCGGTGGTCGATCTCGCGGTAGGGACGACCGCCGAGCAGGAGCTGGGCGCGTCGGGGATCGAGGAGTTCGATGGACGGCCAGCGTCCCGGTCGGCCGGACAGGTCCGGAAGCCGGGTACCGATCGCGTGGGTGTGAACGTCGATCGCCCCGAGAGGAAGCGGCAATCCGGCGTCGCCGTTCACGTGCGTGCTCATGCTGGCTCCCTCGACGACGCCCGCGGGGTCGATGTTCCGACGGTGTGGTCGACACCGTAACAAATCATGACTACAGGATTCAAGATGATTACGTCGGTCCACCTTCCCGAACCGGCCCGCCCGCTACACCCCGTACCCGGAGGCTCGTACCGTGCGATTCTCGCCAATCCTGCAGATACGATTGTGGTCGGACTACGGCCCCGCGCCGGCGTCTCCGGTATATACGCAGCTCACAGCCCTGAGAAGAGGTCGAACCTGATGACGTCATCGACTAGGAATCACCCGCGGACAGTGGACGGCCACGACAAGGGGCAGGCCCAGCGGTCGCTGTCGCGGGCACAACAGGTCGCGGTCGAAGTGGAGAACGAGCTGCTCGCCGCGCACACCCCGGTGGGGACCTCCCTCGGCCGACGTACGGACCTCATGGAGCGCTTCAGGGTCAGCCCGACGGTGATCAACGAGGCGTTGCGGATCCTGCGCGACCGCGGGCTCGTGGTGGTCAAGCCCGGGCCCGGCGGCGGGGTGTTCGTTGCGAGCCGGCCGCCGCAGGTCCGGCTCGGAGCGCTCGACCTGTGGTTCTCCGGAACAGGAACGGATCCACTGGATCTGTTCGAGGCCCGCATGCACTTGGAGGACGTCCTGACCAGGGTTGCCGTAGAGCGGGCGGGCCCGACGGACATCCGTGACATGGAATGGGCACTGGAGTCGATGCAGTCGGCGAGTACGCCGCGCGATTTCCTGGATGCAAACCTGAGGCTGCACCTGGCGATCGCGCGGGCCGCCCGGATCCCCGTGCTGGCGGGCATGTACGAGGCGATCGCCGCGATCATCGGAGGCGCGGCCACGCGCGTCGAACTGCTACCCGATCACGAGGAGATGTACCAGCACAGCATCGCCGTGCACGCCGAGATCGTGGCCGCGATCCGCGGCGGCGACCGCGAGGCGCTGGGCAAGTGCCTGGACCTGCACCGTCAGGACCTGGTGCGGGCGGTGGATCCGACTCGTTCACCGGTGGCGCCGGAATAGTTGCCAACGATTGCGCTCCAGCCCTTGAATTATGCATGCATGATTCCGTAATGTTTTGTCTCGGCAGCGATGCCGAATGCATGAGGAGGAGTCATGGCAGAATTCCTCGGGTTGGGGATCACTCACTATCCCCTGCTCGCCGGCACCGACGAGCACATGGCTGGGCTACTGCGGTGGACCCTGACCGACCCGGACATCCCGGAAGACCTGAAGGATCCGGCGAACTGGCCGGCCCGGATGCGCCGCGAATGGGACGCCGACGGCGGCACAGCCGCCGCAGCCGCGCATCGCGCCGAGCTGGTCGAGCACCTCGCCCGGTGCAGGGCCGCACTCGACGAGTTCGAACCGGATCTCGTGGTGGTATGGGGTGACGACCAGTACGAGAACTTCCGCGAAGAGGTGGTGCCGCCGTTCTGCGTGCTGGCCTACGACGACCTCGAGGTCCCGGCGTTCGAGGTGATGAACGAGCGTGGCAGCCCCAATGCCTGGGGGCTACCCGACGACTTCACCATCACCCTGCACGGCGACCCGCACGCCGCGAGGAATCTGGCAAATGCCTTGATCGAGGACGGCTTCGACATGGCCTACTCGTACCGCAAGCGCGCCGAGGCTCACTTCCCGCACGCCATCCTCAACACACAGATCTTTCTCGACTACGAGAACGCGGGATCGAAACTCCCCTATCCGATCGTGCCGATCACCGTCAATTGCTATGGCCAGCACGCGATTGCCCGCAAGGGCGGCCTCGCTCGATTCGCCGACATCGCCGACGAACAGCTCGACCCGGTCGGCCCGACCCCGAACCGTTGCTTCGACCTCGGCGCCGCCGTGGCGCGCGCGTTCGCCGCGACCGACAAGCGGGTCGCCCTGGTGGCCTCGTCGAGCTGGTCGCATGCCTTCCTCACCGACAAGCTCTGGCATCTCCGCCCGGACACCCCGGTCGACGAGCGGCTCTACGACGCCTTCGTGCACGGGGACGTCGACACCTGGCGTGCAGTGAGCGGCGCCGAGATCGTCGAGTCCGGCCAGCACGAGATGCTCAACTGGTACTGCCTGCTCGGCGCAATGCACGAACTCGGGCTGCCCCTTACATGGTCCACCCTCGTCACCACCGACGTATTCAACTCCAACAAGTGCTTCGCCGTGTTCTCCGGCAAGCCCGACGATGCCTACGCCGGCGGTGCCGGTGGCCGGGCGGGACAGGAACCACGATGACCACCACCGACCTCGCCCAGGGCCGCCGAGTCGCCGTGCCCGGTGTTACCGCCGAGCCCATCGATACGTTCTACCTCGAGGCCGGCAGCGGCGATCCCGTTGTGCTGCTTCATGGATCCGGCCCCGGGGTGTCGGGCTGGGCGAACTGGCAGCACACGATTCCCGGGCTGGCCGAGCACTTCCGAGTGATCGCACCGGACACCGTGGGATACGGGGCCACCTCGCGTCCCGGGGACATCGTCTACTCACTTCGCACTTGGAGCGACCACATCCTCGGCCTGCTCGACGTGCTGGAACTCGATCGGGTGTCGCTCGTAGGCAACTCCCTGGGCGGACGGATGGCGCTCGACCTCGCCGAACGCCATCCGGAACGGATCTCCCGAATGGTCCTCATGGGTTCGCCCGGCGTCGGGATGACCGTGACCGACGGGCTGAAGGCTCTGCGCGCCTACGAACCCTCCCTGGAGAACATGCGGGCGCTGCTGCTCGACTACTTTGCGGTGAACCCGTCCATCATCACCGACGAGCTGGTCCGCATTCGCTACGAGGCGAGCCTGGAAACCTTCGACGCCTATCGCGCGATGTTCCTCGACCCCCGGCACAAAGGCAACGAACTCGGTATCACCGAGGAGCAAGTGCGGTCGATCCGCACGCCCTCGCTCCTGATTCACGGAAGGGAGGACAAGGTCGTGCCGCCGGAGGTCTCGTGGACCATGCTGCACCTGCTGCAGGACGCGGACCTGCACGTCTTCGCTCGTTGCGGGCACTGGACGCAGATCGAGCGGGCCGCGGAATTCAACGAACTCGTCGCGGACTTCCTGCGGGGCTGAGCGCCGTCACCCACTGTGCGGAGCACAGAGTTCGTTGTCGGCTGCGTCCGTTGGCAGCGACCACGCGAGGGACTTCGGGACGCCGGACAGCGGGAACCGCGGCCCGACTCGCGTGGAGTCGGGCCGCCGTTGTCTATGACACCTCCCGCTCCGGTGAGCGGTCAGGACTCAGCCGAAGGAGAAGTGGTGGCTGCCGACGAACCGGGTCTGCGCCGGGCCGGGGATCGAGACGTCGATCGACCCGACGCTCCGGTACACGTGGTCGTCGTCCTGACAGTCCGCGTCGACCGTGTAGTCGCCGTCGGGCACGTTCTCGAACTTCACGGTTTCGTAGTCGGCGTAGTAGATCTCGGCCACTCGCACGTCGGGGATTCCGTCGATCACCGCGTTGCAGTAGTGCGGGTAGTCCGCCTCGGGAGCCCGGTAGTAGATGAACTTGACCGTGATCGTGTTCTCCCGCACGCTCACGCTCCAGCTGCCGTACGGGTAGGGATCCACTGCTGATGCCGTGGGCGCGAGGCCCGTCATCAATGCGAGCGGCGCCGCGAGGGCGACCGCCGCGCGTCCGAGCTTCGAGCCCTTCATGGGCGTTCCTTTCGACCGTCGACCAGCCCGACCGGTTCAATGGTCGACCCAGGAACGGGTACAGGAACTGCAAAGCGCCGCAGTCGAACACAACCCGTGATCAATATCGGTCGGCTGTCACCAGACCGTGACCCAGTGTGTCACGGAACAGTTACACTGCGTGTCCGTAGCACCGACGATGCAGGGCACGCACCTCGTCGACGAGTTCCGGCACCGGCCCCTCGACGGTCACCGCGGGCGCGACCTCCCGGATCGGCAGTGACCGGACGGGCGCCGGCGGCACGCCCATCTCCTCCAGCCAGCCGGCGAGTTGCGCCGACGACGCCACGTACACGACGCGGCCGAGCCCGACCCAGCCGTGCGCGGCCGCGCACATCGGGCAGTGCTCCCCGGAGGTGTACATCGTCGCGCCGGCACGCGCGGCCTCGCTCATGTGTGCGGCGGCCCAGCGGGCCAGTTCGAACTCGGGATGCCTGGTCCGGTCCCCGCCCGCGACGCGGTTGCGGTCCTCGGCGAGGCGCGTGCCGTCGGCCGCCACCAGCACCGAGCCGAACGGTTCGTCGCCGGCGTCCAGCGCCTCCCGCGCCAGTTCCACACACCGCCGCAGGTGCGTCATCTCCGATTCGTCGATCACGTGGTCCTCCCGGTGTCGCGGCCGTCGACCGCATCATGCCACCGCGGCCGGTGGACCGTCCTCAGCCCGCGCAGGTGCCCTCGTCGGGCGCTCCCGCGAACCGCCGGTCCATCCAGTCCAGGCCTTCCACGGCGGCCGGCAGCAGGCCGATCCCGTGACCCGCGCCGGTCCCGCGCAGCACCGGCGGAACGGCGTAGCGGCGATAGGTGACGGATGTTCCTCCCGCACACCACTTCCCGACCATCGCGTCGACGCCGCTCACCTGAACGAAGTCGTCCGTCGCGTTCTGCGCGACGAACGTCGGGATCGTGGGGGCGATGTTGCCGAGCTCCTGCTCACGCACCAGCGACGCCCACGGTTCGGCGGCCAGGTGGTCGGCGATGGGACGGCCGTCGACCGTGTACCAGGCCGTGGGGAAGAACGGATTCATGCGGGGCGCGTCGTAGACGCAGTAGGTCTCGGCACGCGCGAGAATGTCGCGTCCGGCGGGATTGAACGCCCCGAACAGTTCCTCGCGGACCTGCGGATAGGCCGCGGCGAAGCCGTTGACCACCCAGCCGATCCCGCCGGAGAGCAGCGATCCGTCGCCGGCGACGGCGAGGTCGGCGAGCGAGGCGGGCGGGGAACCCGCGACCGCGGCGACGACGGGCAGTTCGGGGGCGTAGGTGTCGGCCAGCTCCGCGGCCGCCGCCGACGACATGCCGCCCTGCGAGTAGCCCCAGAAGCCGATGCGGGTGCCCTCGTCGATACCGCGGTCGGTCAGTCGCAGCGCCGCACGAGCCATGTCGAGCATGGCGTGCCCCTGCGAGACGCGGTTCAGGTAGGGATGCCCACCGGGCGTGCCGAGGCCCTCATAGTCGGTCATCGCGACGGCGTAGCCCCGCGCGAGCAGCGGCACGATGTGCAGGTATTCGTACTCCTGGAGGTGGTTCGTCAACTTCGACGGCGCGCACTGGTCGCCCATGCCCTGCGTGCCCGGACCGAGGACGACCGTCGGGCGCGGACCGTCGCCGGCCCAGGGCCGCGACGGCACGAATACCGTGCCGGTGACCGCGATCGGGCCGCCCGTGGCGTTCTCGCTGCGGTACATCACCCGGGTGGCGAGGGCGTCGAGCGCCGGGGCGACGACGGGCTCGGCGCGCAGGACGTCGCCGGACGCGCCGCCGGGCAGCGGATCGGGTGGGAGGTAGAACGCGTCGTGGCCCGATGCGGACCCCGTGGGAGCGGCGGCCGCGACGGACCCTGCGACGAGTGGCGCCAGCAGCATCGTCAGGGCGGCGGTGAACAGGCGGGCGGTGGGCGTCGGCATGCCGAGCATTCTGCACACATATGTACTCCGAAGGAAGGCGCCGCGACGAGGTTTCTGAAACGAGTTCTACGATCGTTCCGGTGCTGCGGCCCGATGAGCGGGACGAGCGCCGCCGGCATTCTCCCGCCGCGGCTAGGGTCCGGGTCTCCGCTGTATCCGCAGGACGGAAGGGACGCGACCATGACCGTCGAAGAGCGACTGGCCCGGCTCGAGGCGCTCGAGGAGATCCGGATGCTCAAGCACCGGTACTTCCGCGCGTGCGACGCCAAGGACCCGGAGGGCATGCGCGACTGCTTCGTCGCCGAAGGCGCCGACATCTACTACGGCCCCGCACTGGGCAGCTTCGACGACGCCGACGGTCTCGTCGCCGTCTACGCCCGTCTCGCCCTCGAACGCGTCGACGACCGGTACGTCATCCTCGACATGCACCACGGCATGCACCCGAGCCTCGAGATCACCGGCGACGGCACCGCCACCGGGGCGTGGACGCTGCGGTTCCGGCAGGTCGATCTGCGGGCCCGCACCGAGCGGGTCAGCGCACTCGACTACGACGACGACTACGTCGTCGAGGACGGACAATGGAAGATCGCCCGGTGCCACGTGCGGGTGCACTGGTCCATCGAACGCCCACTGACCGACGACGTGAAAGTGGTGCATTAACGCCTCTCCTTCCCGAAGGCAGGAGATTCCCGACTCAGACCGCAACCGC
>NZ_AJFC01000118.1:0-27760 GCF_000256505.1 Rhodococcus sp. P14
CATGCAGGCCGTTACTGAGAAAACCTCGATGTCCTCTCCGGACTGGTAAGCCTCCGCCGTCTGATAGTTGTGCGACTGCAGCAGGTCAACCTTGGCGGAGAGCTCAGCCAAGCGGTAAGCGAGGTACTGATTGTCTGCGAGCGACTTCCCGAATGCTTGCCGTAGTTTGACGTATTCGTGGGTTCGCTCCAGTGCCCACCTGCAGGCGCCCACCACACCGTAGGCGCCGAACATCCGCTCAATCACAAATTGCGCCATCTGCTGCTGGAATCCGCGACCGATCTCGCCAATCGTGTTAGCCACCGGTACGCGGACATTCTCGAAATAAAGCTCAGCAGTGTCAGATGAACGATTCCCCAGCTTGTCCAGCTTCCGGGAGACGGAGAAGCCAGGCGATTTCGTCTCGACAATTATCTGGCTCATGCCGCGGTAACCGCCCTCATCGGAGGTGCGAGCGAGCAGGCACAGCCAGTCGGCTTGGGTCCCGTTGGTGATGTACATCTTGCTGCCGTTGATGACCCACTGGTCCCCATCGCGTGCAGCACGAGTTCGGATGCCGGCGACATCGGACCCCGCTCCGGTCTCGGAAACTGCGATCGAACAGACCTGAGTGCCAGCGATTGCCGGCGCGAGATACCGCCGCTTGAGGTCGTCGGTACCGAACTCAGCGAGCGATGGTGTGGCCATCATGCTCTGCACTCCGATAGCCAGGGGAACCCCAGCTGCGCCGGCACGGTAGAGCTCCTCACACAAGATCACAGTGAAGGAGTGATCGGCACCTTGACCGCCGTACTCGGGGTCGTACTCGAGCCCCAGCAAGCCGAGCTCACCGAGCTTGGGAAACAGCTCGTGCGCCGGGAAGGTGCCTGCTTGCTCCCACTTGTCGAGGTGGGGAACGACCTCTCGGTCGACGACGTCGCGAACCATTTTCCGGAATGCGTGGTGTTCACTCGTGAATCGCATCAAGGTTTCCTAGTGGTTGTCGAGGGCTCGATGAAAAGGGAATGGCCCACTGGTACGAGGTCCCAGCGCAACAAGTGCGCTGCGCCGGGACCTCTCGAGAACGGCAAGGTTCGGCATCGAGCCATGCTGCTCTCGGTTGGCGATCACCCCCGTCGTCTTTTGGACCGTCGGCGGGCGTCACCAAGATGGCGTGCAGATCCCCGGCGATGGAACGTCCGGGGCTGCTGGTTACTCCGCGGTCATGGCCGCGATGTTCGCCATGTTCAAGCCGGGCAGCATCATGTGGCCGGCATCGATGACGAGCTCGTGACCGGTGACCCACTTGGCCTCGTCGGAGGCCAGCCAAAGAACGCCTTCGCTGATCGCGGACGGGGGTAGCATGCCTACGTCCTTGAGCAGGGCGTACGCTTTTCCGCCGAACTCCATGCTGTCCGGGTTACCGAGTCCGGGCCCGCCCGCCATTAGATCCCAACCGCCTTGCCAGTCCAGGATCGGAGTCCGGACTACACCGGGCAGGATCGCGTTACACCGGATCCCATACGGACCTAGCTCGAGGGCAGCAGCTTTCATGAACCCAAGCACGCCGTGTTTGGCCGTGACATAGTGCGCGTAGTTGGCCCCGGCCTCCTTGCCGTTGACCGACGAAACAACGATCAACGACCCCGTGCCGCGCTCGATCATGTGCGGGGTGACTGCGCGGATCGTGCGGACCACTCCTTGCACGTCGATGTCGAGGACGTCTTTCCACTCCTCCTCGGGAATCTCCCAGAAGGGGCCGACGGTCCAGGCCGCGGCGTTCGCGACTACGGTGTCGATGTGGCCGAACTCTGTGATGCCGCGCTCTACGGCGGAGTCGAGGTCCGACTGCTTCCGGACGTCGCCGGGAACAGCGATGATGCGGCGATCCAGCGCTTCGACCTGCTTGACGGTCTCCTGGAGGTCGGCCTCGGTGGCGAGCTGGTACGGGATCGCACCCTGCGCCGGACAGTCGAGCGCGACAATGTCCGCTCCCTCCTCGGCGAGGCGAATCGCGTGGGCGCGCCCCTGCCCTCGGCCGGCGCCGGTGATCAGCGCGACCTTGCCATCCATTCTGCCCATGTGTCTCTGCTCCTTGATATTGAGGTCTTGATCTTGGACACGCACTGGTACAGCGTCCAGCCCTGCCTCCAACCGGTTATGCAGGAGGTCAGTCCGGGCTGGTTACGCAGGAGTCAGTCCGGGCTGGTCAGCGGCCAAACCGGGCCTTCAACCATTCCCCGGCGTTGGCGATGGTCTCGTCGGCCTCCTTGGACCGGCCGGCCATGAAGACGTAGACGTGCTGTTGCCCGGGCTGCAGCTCCAGCGTTGTCTCGACACCTGCTGCGCGCGCCTGGTCGACGATGCGCTGGGCATTGTCCATCAGGGTCTCCGCATCGCCTGCGGAGGCGTAGAGAGGCGGTAGGCCGGTGAGGTCGGCATAAAGGGGGTTTGCCAAGGCGTTTGTTGCGGCAGTCTCGCCCAGGTAGAGGCCGGCCATCATCCCGCTGACTTCAGGCGAAATCAGAGCGTCACTGTCGGCGTTGGACTTCATCGTCTCACCGGCGACTTCCAGGTCGAGCCAGGGCGAGAACGCGACGATCGCCGCGGGCAGTGGCTCCCCGAGCTCACGGAGCTCAAGCACCGTACTGATCGAAAGGTTGCCACCGGCCGAGTCCCCCGCCACCGCGGTCGCCTCCGGGGCATACCCCTGGTCGCGAAGCCACCGATGCACGGTGACCAGATCCTCGATCTGTGCGGGGAACGGGTTCTCGGGTGCGAGCCTGAAGTCCGGTACAACTGCTCGGGTACCGGTGGCCTTGGCCAGGTGCGCAGCCATCTTGCGGTGGCTGGCGGATGAACCGGTCACACATCCCCCGCCGTGCGCGTAAACGATTACGCGGTCGGTACGAGCGCCCGCAGGTGTGATCAGGATGGCGTGCACTCCGCCGGCATCGACGTCCTCGTACGTGACTTCGGTCGGCTCGGCCGCCAGTGTAGCCAGTCCCTCGAGCATGTCCCGCAGAGCGGGAAGGTCCATCGGGGGCTCAGCGGCCATCCGGACCGCCATCTGGCTGTAGAGCTCGTACAGTGCGTTGGGCTGAGCGATTCCCATGGGGTCTCCTTCGATCGAGTTCGGAACGGCGAGTAGCCGCAGTCAGGCGGGGTTGAGGATGAACGAGTCGTAGCCGCCGACAGCGACCTGCTGACATGCCTCGCGGAAGGCGCCTACCCCGCCGAAGTAGAACAGCGGCGCCCTTGGCTTGCCGGGGATGTTGTCACCGAGGAACCACGAGTGCGGTCCCTCCGACAGGACGGTGGCGTCGACGATAGCGCTGACGGTCTGCCGCCAGACCTCGACCGATTCCGCGGTTGGCTCCATGGTTGCAACGCCCTTGTCACGCATGAACCTGATTGCGTCACCGATCCATTCGGCAACACCGTCGATGACCACCGGAATGTTCGCGAACGGAGTCTGCGGTCCGCCGATCATGAACATGTTCGGGAATCCTTCGACACCGATCCCCAGCTGGGTGCGGGGACCGTGAGTCCAGGCGTCGGCCAGGCGCACACCGTCGCGGCCACGGATGTCTAGACCGCGATAGCTGCCTGTGACGGCGTCAAACCCGGTAGCGAAGACGATGATGTCGACCTCGTACTCGTGGTCTCCGACCGTGATGCCCTTCTCCGTGATTGTGTTGATCGGCGTTTCGCTTACGTCCACGAGGTGAACGTTGTCGCGATTGAAGGTTTCGTAGTAGAAGTGGCCGAGCGGAGGGCGTTTGCCCGCGATTGGGTAGCCCTTTGGGCAGAGCAGCTCGGCTGTCTCGGGGTCTTTGACGATGGAACGGATCTTGTCACGGACGAAGTTTGCGACCACCTCGTTCGATTTCGAATCCACCAGAATGTCATCGAAGGTCTCGAAGATGAAGTGGAAACCGCCGATCTCCCATCCCCACTCGAGGATCCTCTGAGCCTCCTCAGGGGTGACGTCATGGATTGTCCGTCCGGCGAGATCCATCGGAAAACCGAAGAAGTGCTGTCGGCTCTTCTTCCAGATGCTGTCGTAGTTCGCCCGAATGCCCTGCCGCTCTTCGTCGGTAAGTGTGTAGTTGCGAGCGGGGAGAACGAAGTTCGGCGTTCGCTGGAACACGGTCACCTCGGCGCTGGTGTGAGCGATGATCGGGATGATCTGCACGGCAGTGGCGCCAGTTCCGACAACCGCGACCCTTTTGCCGGCGAAGTCGACGCCTTCGTGCGGCCATCGCCCGGTCAGGTACCATTTGCCGCGAAAATCGTCCAATCCGGGGAAGTCCGGCTTATACGGCACGGACAGCGGGCCGGCGGCCGGGACGAAGTACGTACACCGGATGATGTCGCCGGACTCCGTGCGTACTGTCCACACGGTGTCCTGCTCGTCGTACTCGGCCGAGGTGACCCGGGTGTTGAAGCGGATGTCGGGCCGCATCTCTAGGCGGTCCGCGACGAAGTTCAGGTAGGCGAGTGCCTCGGACTGGGTCGGGAATCGCTCGGTCCAGTCCCACTCGTCCTGGATTTCAGGAAACGGGAACGCGTACACCCAGCTCTCGCTGTCGGTGCGAGCTCCGGGGTAACGGTTCCAGAACCATGTGCCACCCACGTCGCCCGCCGCTTCGAGGACGATCGCCGAGAGGCCGAGTTCGCGCATCTCATGCAGTGCGCGGAGGCCGCCGAACCCCGCCCCGACGACGACGGTGTCGACCGTTACCTCGGCGCGAGACGGCGCACCAGCGCTGTTCGCGGAGGCTTGGGTCCCCGTCCCGTTGGTCACAGTCATAGCGCGCTGCTCCTGTTCCGCCGCGCACGTGAAGGCGCTGGCAACTGATAGATGGGGCATCACCGGCCTAACTCGGATCGGCAGCCCACTCACGCTCGGTGATGACGGTCACATACCATCACGAAGTTGACTAGTGTGTCAAGAGTCATACGCGCATCGGATTGAGGGAGACGATCACATACGCTTAGTACCTGCATGAATGGTCCGAAACCCCCGTTCTTGATGAGGTTGGACTATTGACTTATGAGTCGACTCCAGTGTTGTCTTGACACGTACGGGATCACGAATACCAGGTCATCGAAGGTAGCGCTTATGTCCATAACGCCCAGCTCGGCTGGTGTGTCGGGGAAGTCCGTCGTCATCACGGGTGCCGCAGGCGGAATCGGCCACGCATTGGCGGTGAGATTCTCGGCCGCAGGAGCCAATATCACAGTCAACGACGTCGACCATGCGGGCGCGAGGAATGTCGCGAACGAGGTCGGCGGCACTGCGGTGATAGCCGACTGTGCGACAGAAGACGGTGTCACCGCTCTGATAGCCGGGGCGACAGAGGCTTACGGTCGAGTCGATGTCTATATTGCGAACGCAGGAGTTCCCGGCATCGGCGACGTGAGCGCTTCGGAGGAGGCCTGGCGACTCGCCCTCGAGGTCAACTTGATGGCGCACGTTCGTGCTGCCCGCCTGCTCGTGCCGGTATGGCTGGAGCAAGGGGGAGGACGGTTCATCATCACGGCGTCCGCGGCGGGATTGCTCAGCATGCCCGGTGCGGCACCTTATGCTGCGTCGAAGCACGCTGCGGTCGCCTTTGCCGAGTGGCTGTCCATGACATACCGCGACCGCGGCATCGTTGTCCAGGCAATCTGCCCCCAAGCTGTGCGGACGAGGATGCTCGGGGGGATGGGTGCTCTGACCGAGATTGCGGAACGCACAGGCACTTTGAGCCCCACTGAGGTGGCTGAGGAGGTGTACGACGCCATCTTGGACGACCGATTCCTCATCCTCCCTCATCCCGATGTGCATCGCTTTTACGTGAATCGGGCAACTGACACCGATCGGTGGCTGAAGACCATGAACTCGCTCGCACATCCCACCTCTGATGAATGACGAACGACAGGTGACCTGAGGAGGATCTATGGCACGGTCCGCAGGTATGGCACCCGCGTCCGATCCTGGCTCAGGAAGAAGCCTTCTCACGGTTCCGGAGATCGGTCCTATGACCGCTCGAGGTCGACGCGCACCCTCAGCTCTGATCACGCCGCGCACGAGGTGTTCGAGGAGATGGGCTTTCGCGACGCGAAAATCCAGGACATCGCAGTGCGGGCGGAGACTTCGTGAAATGCTCGCGGCGTCACGGCCGGCGTTCCAAGGTCCCGCCCACCCATGGGATCGCATCGACGGTGCGAACCGTCGGGATCTCGCGGCCGTGCGGCGCAACGCACGTACTCTCGCCGTGATCGAAGAAGTGGCGGTCCGGGATCCCCATCTTCGCGAGCTCAGCTGCAGATTCGGGAGCCGTTCCTGAAGCGCAATGAGGAAGGAACTCGGCGGCTCCAGGAGCGTGGCCTAGCGGATCCGAACCTGGCTCCCGCGGTTGCCGTAACCATACTGGGCGGCATGGTGGAGTACTTCAGCATGTTGTGGTTCGTTCACGGAGTTGACCACGATGAGGAAACTGCGGTCGAGACTCACACGCGACCGTGTGCGCAGTCCCTCCGCCTGCAGAAGACCAGCTTCTGAACGAACAAGATCATTCGTCGGCGTCAGGGTCGAGGCCGATGCCACGCGCCCACAGGCGTGTCAGAGTATCGACAGTGACATCCTCTTCGAACGTCTCGCCGAAGAGGAAGGCGTGGCGCGCGGCCTGCTCGGCCATGCCGCCAAGGATCGTCGCTGCCCTTTTGGAGTCGAGCTTAGGGTCCGCCAACCCCTGATCCTGTAGGCGTTGGACGCCGATTGCGATTCGGTCCACGAACACAGCCCGGATCTGTGCCAGTAGGTCGTGAAAGTAGGGATCGCGAAATGAGGCCTCTTCGATGGCTCGTAGGACACCGGCGTTGCGGGCGTAGGCCGCGAAGTAGCGCCTGTTCGCGGTTCGGATACGTTCCACTGGTGATCCGCTACTGCCCAGGCCCGAGCGTGTGGCCTGGAATAGGTCACCCATCGCGGCATTGACGACCTCGCGGAAGATCGAATGCTTCGAATCGAAGTAGGTGTAGAAGGTCCCGTGCGACACGTTCGCTCGCCGCGGGATGTCGGCGATTTTGGTTTCGTGGAAACCCTGCTCCTCGAAGACCTCTCGGGCAGCATGCACTAATGCGTTACGGGTTCGCCTTCCTCTGGCCGTCGTGGGCTGGGCGGACGGAGAGTCCCGCGGAAGAACGGACCGCGCGGTATCCGTAGGCGACGAGTTAGGCAACGAGGTATTGACCATGCTATCAGGTTCGCATACCAAAGCCCGCCAGGGCTATCCTCCCTCACGTGGTCGATGACGCCTCGCCCATCTCGGAGTACAGCACGTATCGGACAATTGCAGACCAAGAGCGTGTCTCTTATGGATGGATCGCCTGTGCGGCATGATGCATGTCGTGGTCGATGCGTTGCCTTCCCGGTTGATGCGGATACATTGTGGGAGATCGTCGAACCGTTGCTGCCCGGGTTCCGGGTCCGGCCGCAGTGCGGTGGTCAGGCGGCGCTCGACGATCAGGCGGTGTTCACCGCAATCGTCTACGTGCTCCCCAGCGGTTGCGCCTGGGGGCACCTGCCGCCCTCGTTCGGGTCAGCGTCCCGACCGCCCATCGGCGTTTCGCAACCTGGACCAGGCGGGGTCTTCGACCAGCTGCGCCGGCAGGTTCTCGACCGACTCGGCGCCGGCGGGGGTCTGGACTGGTCCACGGCGATCCTGGACGCAGCGCACGTCCGAGCGAAAAAGGGCTCTCTGACCGGTCCCAGTCCGGTCGACCGCGGCAAGAACGGCTCGAAGGTCCACATCCTCTCCGACGCCGACGGCATCCCGCCCATGACCGCGGTGAACTGGGCGAACACCTACGACAGCGTCATGCTGCAACCCACGGTCACCGCCATCGGAGGCGGTGCGCTCGCGTCGCGGGCCACGCCGCCGACCCGGTCGGCTGCGGGCGGACAAGGGCTACGACGACCGCGTGCACCGCCGGTGGCTGCGCGCACGGGGCATCGTCCCGCGGATCGCTCGGCGCGGCGTCGACAGCAGCGAGCGCCTGGGCCGGTATCGATGGAAGATCGAACGTACCCTGGCCTGGCTGACCGGCTACCGACGACTGACAAGCCGCTACGAACGCCACGGTGAGCACTTCGCCGGCTTCCCGCAACTCGCTGCTGCGCTGACCTGCTCGAAGAAGGTCGCCAAGTGAGATGCCCCCTGAACAAGCCGGGCACATTGCGGGATGGCTGAGACGAGCACCGACGGTAACCTGGCCGTGCGATGGGCTCGCTCGCACTTGACCATCATTCCGCTGTAACTCCAGCCTGATCCTCAGCGCCTTGATTGGTCGGTGATGTACAGGGGCACGCTCTCACGCATTGCGCTGGAGCACAATGGAACTCGTTGTTCTCCGCGAAGCGCCGGCCGCGGCGACTGCCGGAGCCTGGTTCGCATCGACGACCCTGACCACGCCATCTCCGTTATCAGAGCGACCACCGAGCCCACGCGTACCGCACCTGACCGGCGCATCCGGCCGAAGGATGCATTCCGTCCGTGCTTGGCCCCGACAACACACTCGACCCGGCCGTCGACTCGGTCTACGACCTGCTCATCGCCCTCCAACGCAAGGCACTCGACATCGACCGCGGCTATCGCGACCACGCTCAACGAGACGATCTCGCCGTCGACAGATCCGGAGCGCCGATTACGCCGGTAGGGCCCATTGTCGCTGTCACCGAAGCGTTGGCCGACCTCTGTGACGTCGCCTGCGCCGCAGAAGAGCACTCGGCAACGCCAAACGACACGCATCTAGGCTCTGATCCATATCGAACTGTTCACCACCCTCGACCTCGTGGGACAGGCACCCGGCGGCCCCGACGAAGACCCGGAAGGATTCCCGTTCGGCGGATGGCAGGCACCCCTCCTCGACGAGGTCACCGGCGAGCAGATCGGGGCCGCCTACGAAGGCCCCGACGCCCTGTTGCTCGGCCGCCGGACCTGCGACATCTTCGCCGCCTACTGGCCGCACCAGGACGGCGGCGCGGACAACGCGATCGCCACGCTCTTCAACCGCGCCCCCCAGTACGTGCGCACCAGCTCGTCGGGCACCTGCGCGGCGGTGGTGGACAGCACCCGGGCCAGGTTGTGCCGCAACTGAACCGGCCCATCACCGCGGGCCGCGCCGTCGGCGGCGACCTCGAACATGTACATCACCACCGCTGCGGCAGTGCGCGCACCACCCGCCACCCCGCCGCGTCACCGAGATCGAGTGCTCGGACCGTCGGATTGATCGCCCACCTCCGGCCGCCGCCGAATCTCGCACGCTGTCCCGCACAGATCCCCACGTGAGTAGACAGCACGCTCCTCGACGTGTCCGACCAGCGAGACGCAGAACCCGGCCTTCGATCCATCCCCTTCCGTGTGCGCTCCGGGGCTCTCTCCTCCACCGGACATGACCGCTCGCGCCCCGCCTGATCCACGCGCCGGCGGACCACGGAGCACGACTCCCGGGGGCGAGAAGCACGTAAGCTGGGCCGGTGATCCCCGGCCGGGCCTTCGTCGTGTTCCCTCTGCGAGCTAGGACTTCGGGCTGAACGCCGCCAACGGCTCGGACTCGGACCAGTCGTGGCCCCAATAGCTGTCGGCGGTGATCTCCTCGGCCGTGTAATAGGTTTCGTCGACGAGCATCCCCTCGGTGCCGAACTCGAGATCCCACCCGCCCGGCGCGCGAACGTAGAACGACACCATCTTGTCGTTCGTGTGCCGGCCCAGCGTCGAGGAGATGGAGAAGCCGAGCTTGCGCACACGGTCGAGCGCCTGCCCGACGGCGTCGAGGGTGTCGACCTCCGTCATCAGGTGCACGAGGCCGGGCTCCTCGGTCGGCGGCGCCGGGCACAGGGCCAGGCTGTGGTGGCGCTGGTTCACTCCGAGGAAGCGCACGCGCCGCGCCGGTCCGGGTGCCTGGAGGCGGATCGCGCCACGCGGCAGGAAACCGAGCACCTCGGTGTAGAACGCGTACGCCGCATCGAAATCGGTGGCGGGCAGCACGACATGGCCGAGCCCCTGTTCGCCGGTGACCCACCGGCCACCGTGCGGAGTCACCACCGGGCTGTGATCGAGCACCGGACCGAAGAACACCTCGACGCGGGTGCCGATCGGGTCGTCGAACGCGATGACCTGCTCGGCATCGCGGTAGTCGCACTCCTCCTGCGAGAGGACGTCGACGGTGATGCCCGCCTTCTCCACGGTCTCCCGGACACGCTGGAGTGCGAACTGATCCCGCACCTCCCAGCCGACCGCGAGCGCCCTGTCCGATTCGCCGGGCAGGACGATAAGGCGTGCGCGCCGCTCGTCCACCCGCAGGTAGAGGCCGTCCGGCTCCGGGCCGGAGCCTACGGCCATGCCGAGTCCGTCGACGACGAGTTCGCGCCAGCGCGCGACGTCGGTGGTCTGGATCCGGAGGTATCCGAGTGCTCGAATGTCCGTCATTTGTCTTCCATCCTGAAAAGGTCGGCGGGGCAGGCTAGATCATCGAGCGGAGGACGCCCTGCGGCTCGCCGCCGAGCTGGGTCAGCGAAGACGCGTGGAAGATCGAGCCGGGGACGTGGATCGCGTGCGACAGGCCGACGTGCGCGTCGCGCCAGAAGCGCTGCATCGGGAACTTCAGGTGCATCGCGCCGCCGCCGGAGCGGGCAAAGATCTCGTCGACGGCGCGCACGGCCCGCCACGCGGCGGCGGTCTGGGTGCGGCGGCCGATCGCGCGCTCCTCGAACGTGACCTCCTGGCCCTTGTCCGTCTTGTCCCAGAAACGGTCGACGGTCTCGAGGATCGCCGCGCGCGACGCGGCAATCTCGGCGGCCGCCTCACCCAGGGCGTAGAGGACGTACGGGTCCTCCTTGATCGGGACGCCGGTGACCGCGACGCGCTCCTTCTGGGCCGCGATGTAGCACGCGAGCGCGCCCTCGGCCATGCCGATGAGCGACGAGGTGATGCCCAGCGGGAAGATGCACGAGAACGGGAACTTGTAGAGGGTTTCGTCCCGGCCCGCGTGACGCCACCCGTTGCCGCCGAGGACGATGTCGGCGTCGAGGGTGCGGTAGGCAGGGATGAAGGCGTCCTCGACGATCAGGTCCTTCGAGCCGGTGCCGCGCAGGCCCACGACGTTCCAGCTGTCCTGGTCGATGTCGTAGTCCGAGCGCGGCAGCAGCACATGCAGGACCTGCGGCGGGTTCAGCCGGTTGCCGTCCTTGTCGCCCACTGCGGCGCCGATCATGATCCAGCCGCAGTGGTCGGTGCCGGAGGAGAACGACCAGCGGCCGTTGAGGACGTAGCCGCCGTCGACCGGAACCGCGACGCCCATCGGGGCGTACGGGGAGGCCATCCACATGTCGGGATCCCCGCCCCAGATCTCGTCCTGCGCCTTGGGATCGAAGAACGTGAGTTCCCACGGATGCACGCCGACGATGCCGGCGACCCAACCGGTGGCGCCGTCCATCGCGCCGATCGCCATCGCGGTCTCGGCGAACTCGCGCGGGTGGACCTCGAGGCCGCCGTGCTCCTTCGGCTGCAGCATGCGGATGACACCGGCGTCGCGCAGCCGCTTGGCGTTGTTGTCCGTCAGGCGCATGAGCTTGTCGCCCTCGGCGCCCTCGGCGCGGATCTCGTCCGCGTACTGGATGATGTTGTCCAAAACCTGGCCCATGACTGTCAGCTCTCTCTCAAGACCCGGGGGTCTACTTCTGGGCGGCGAGACCGACGGCGATCTCGATCAGCTGGTCTTCCTGGCCACCGACGAGGTTGCGCCGGCCGGCCTCGATGAGGATCTCCGCACCGGAGACCCCGTACCGCTCGGCGTGGGCGGCGGCGTGCTTGAGGAAGCTCGAGTACACACCGGCGTAGCCCATCGTCAGCGACAGCCGGTCGAGGAGGCACTCGCCGTCCATGACCGGCCGGACGACGTCCTCGGCGGCGTCGATGATCTTCAGGGTGTCGATACCCGTTCGGATACCGAGCTTTTCGGCCACGGCGACGAACGCCTCGACCGGGGTGTTGCCCGCACCGGCGCCGAACCGGCGGGTGGACCCGTCGATCTGCAGGGCCCCGGCCCGCACGGCGAGCACCGAATTGGCCACGCCGAGGCCCATGTTCTCGTGGCCGTGGAATCCGACCTGGGCGTCGTCGCCCAGCTCGGCGACCAGAGCCGCGACCCGGTCCGAGACCCCCTCGAGGACGAGGGCGCCGGCCGAGTCGACGACGTACACGCACTGGCAGCCGGCGTCGGCCATGATGCGGGCCTGCTTCGCGAGCACCTCGGGCGGCTGACTGTGCGACATCATCAGGAATCCGACGGTCTCGAGGCCGAGTTCCCGGGCGAGACCGAAGTGCTGGGCGGAGATGTCGGCCTCGGTGCAGTGCGTGGCGATCCGGCAGATCGCGGCACCGTTGTCGGCGGCCTCCCGGATGTCCGAGCGCACCCCGAGCCCCGGGAGCATCAGGAACGCGATCTTCGCCTGCCTCGCCGTCTCGACGGCGGCCTTGATGAGCTCCTGCTCCGGGGTGCGGCTGAAGCCGTAGTTGAACGACGAGCCGCCGAGGCCGTCGCCGTGGGTGACCTCGATGACGGGCACGCCGGCATCGTCGAGCGCACCGACGATGGAGCGCACGTCCTCGACGGTGAACTGGTGACGCTTGGCGTGGGAGCCGTCACGCAACGAGGAGTCCGTGATCCGGATGTCGAGATCTGCGCTGTAGGGCATCGACTGTGTTCCTTCGAAAGTACGGTCTGCGGTGGGGGTCTACACGCGGGCGGCGAGCAGCTTGGCCGCGAAGCTCTCGCCCACCTTGGTGGCGGCCGCGGTCATGATGTCGAGATTGCCCGAGTACGGCGGCAGGAAGTCGCCGGCGCCCTCGACCTCGAGGAAGATCGCGACCCGGGCGCGCCCGCCGCTCATCGGGGTGGGATCGTCGAACTGCGGCTCGGCACGCAGCCGGTAACCGGGAACGTAGCCCTGCACGGTCGCGGCCACGTCGTGGATCGACGCGGCGATCGCGTCCCGGTCGGCATCCTCGGGGATCGAGCAGAACACGGTGTCGCGCATGAGCATCGGCGGTTCGGCGGGGTTGAGAACGATGATGGCCTTGCCCGTTCGGGCACCGCCGATCGTCTCGATGCCGCGGCTGGTGGTGATGGTGAACTCGTCGATGTTGGCGCGGGTTCCGGGACCGGCCGACGGCGAAGCGACGCTCGCGACGATCTCGGCGTACTCCACCTCGGTGACGCGGGAGACGGCGTGCACCATCGGGATCGTGGCCTGGCCGCCGCAGGTGATGAGGTTAACGTTCGGTGCGTCCTCGTGCTCCCCCATGTTCACGGCGGGCACGACGGCGGGTCCGAGGGCGGCCGGGGTGAGGTCGACGACCTGGATGCCGAGCTCGGCGTAGCGGGGCGCATTCGCCCGGTGCACGTAGGCCGAGGTGGCCTCGAAGATCACGTCGGGGCGCTCGTCCTGGGCGAGCAGCCAGTCCACGCCCTCGTGGCTCGCGACCAGACCCTCGGCGGCCGCCCGGGTGAGCCCCTCGCTGGCGGGGTCGACGCCGATCATCCAGCGCGGCTCGATGACGTCCGAGCGCAGCAGTTTGTACATCAGGTCGGTGCCGATGTTGCCGGGCCCGACGATCGCGGCGGTAGCCTTGGTCACTGGTCTGTTCCTCACTTGAATTCGACTGAGACAGAGCCGATATCACTGAACTCGGCCCGGAAGGTGTCGCCCGGCCGGGCGTCGATCGCGCGGGTGCACGAGCCGGGCAGGATCACGTGCCCGGCCTCGAGCCGCACCCCGAAGCCGGCAACCTTGCGGGCCAGCCACGCCACGGCACGGGTCGGGTCGCCGAGCACGGCGGCCGCCGCACCGCGCGCGATCTCCTCGTCGCCCTGGTACAGCACCGCGGCGATACCGCCGATGTCGACCCGGTCCGGCGCGATGCGGCCGGCACCGAGGATCACGCCCGCCGAGGAGGCGTTGTCGGCGATCGTGTCGGCGAGGCCGATGCGCCAGTCCTCGATCCGGGAGTCGATGAGTTCGATGCTGGGAACGATGTATTCGGTGGCCCGGAGCACGTCCTCCTCGGTGCAGTCCGCGCCGGGCAGCGTCTCGCCGAGGACGTAGCCGATCTCGACCTCGATGCGCGGGTAGCAGAACTGCGCGGTGTCGATCGGCTCGTCCTCGGAGTACACCATGGTCGAGAGCAGGTGCCCGTAGTCGGGTTCGTCGACGCCCATCATCTTCTGCATGACCTCGGACGAGAGCCCGACCTTGTGGCCGTACACCGTGGCGCCGGCCTCGAGCCGCCGGCGGATGTTGATCAGCTGGATCTCGTACGAGTCCACCACGTCGATCTCGGGGAACGTCTCCGTCAGCGGACCGATCGGGGCGCGGTCTCGCTCGGCGGCCCACAAGAGATCGGCGGCGGCGATTCGCTGCGAACCGTCGAGCATCGTGCACTCCTGGAACTGGTGAAGGATCCGCGCTTCTTCTCCGCGCCGATCGACTGACTCGAAAGGTGACATATGCGCAGGTGGGAGGGCAAAAGCTCTCCCGCTCAGCGGGACCGTGGGCTAGGTCCGCCGCTCGTCGCGCAGCAGGAAGGCGAGGACGGCCGAGAGCCACGCGTCGCGGGCCTCGATCATCGTCCAGTGCCCGCACTTCGGGAAGGTGTGCAGCTCGCTGTTCGGGATGTCGCGCATGGGCAGCATCGCCATGTCGACGGGGCTGACCCGGTCGTCGCGGCCCCACGTCAGCAGGGTGGGGGCCTTGATCTTGTGCAGCTGCGCCCAGTACGGGGTCGCGTTCGACGCCGCGGCGGCCGCGGCGCCGGCCTCGAACGCCTGGGAGCTGTACATCCGGCGGGCGATCTCGAGCGTCTTCGGCTCGGTCGCCAGCGCCCAGCGCTCCTCGATCAGCTGTTCGGTGACGACGGCCGGGTCGTAGACCATGGAGTGGAGCCAGCGGACGAGCCCCTCGCGCGTGGGATTGTCGGTGAATTCCATCAGCAGCTTGATGCCCTCGCCCGGCCCCGGCGCGAAGACGTTCTTTCCCATGCCGCCGATGGTGACGAGTTTGCGCACCCGGTGCGGCTCGTCGATGGCGACCTTGGTGGCGACGATCCCGCCCATGGAGTTGCCGATCATGTCCACGGCCCCGAGGCCGAGGCCGTCGAGGAAGGTGCCGACGGCTCCCTGGGCCATCACCATGGGGTGGCCGTCGCCGGGATCGCTCACGCCGAAGCCGGGGAACTCGAGCACCAGGCAGCGGAAGTGCCGCGCGAAGTCGGCGAGGACGCCGCGGTAGTTGCGCCAACCGGTCACCCCCGGGCCGGAGCCGTGCAGCAGGAGCAGCGGCGGGCCGTCGCCGGCCTCGTGGTAGCGCAACACACCCTGGTCGGTGGAGAGTTCCTTCAGGGTCCCCTCGTAGCTCACATCCGTCATCGTCGTCCCTGTTCGTCGCCGTGGTGCCGGGCACACCGCCCATACGAACCGCAGGCTGCCAGCCGTGGCCCGCAGCGGCCATACACCATCCCGTTCAGCGAGATCGCCCGGCCCGCCGAGGCGGCGCGCGCGGCCGCTTCCGCTCAGCGGGACCCCGATGGGGGGCACGCCGGGCCTGCCCTAGCGTCGGTCGCATCGACCACGGCGTATGCACGCCGATCCGTCCCCACAACCGGAGGTGGACTCATGCCCCTCGAGACGACGACACTCGCACGATCGACCGTCGCTGCGCCCGATCCGGAGGAGATGCGCCGGGTGATGGGACAGTTCGCCACCGGGGTCACCGTGGTGACGGGACTGGACGACGCGGGCCCGGTGGGGTTCGCGTGCCAGTCGTTCGCCTCGGTGTCCCTGGAGCCGCCGCTGATCCTCATCTGCGCCGATCACCGGGGCCGCGCGTGGCCGCGCATCCGGGCCGCGGGGCGCTTCTGCGTCAACGTGCTCCGCGAGGACCAGTCCGACCTGTGCGCGCGGTTCGGCTCGAGCCGGGGCCGCAGGTACGAGGAACTCGACTGGGAGGTCTCCCGGTGGGGGACGCCGACACTGCCGGACGTGCTGATGCGCGTGCACGCCGAGGTGCACGAGGTGCACGTCGCCGGCGATCACGACGTGATCATCGGCCGGGTGCTCGAGCTGGACACCGTGTGCGAGGAGCGGCCGATGGTGTTCTTCCGGGGCCGGTTCGGGATCGACCACCCGGTGCCGGTGGCCTGACCGGGTCCGTCGCCGGGAACGGACATCACCGTCGCCGATACCGTCGCCGTCCCGGGATCGGCACGACGACAATCGGAGGATGGACCCCAGGGCGCACGTGAGACGTTTCGACCACATCGGCATCACCGTCGCGGACCTCGACTCGGTGACGGCGTTCTTCGTCGGACTCGGTCTCGAGGTCGAGGGCACCGGATCCGTGGAGGGCGAGTTCGTCGAGACCGTCTGCGGCATCCCCGGCGCGCACTGTGAGATCGCCGTGCTGCGGCCGCCCGACGGAGGGACCCGGTTGGAACTCGCGACCTTCGTCACGCCCGACCACGCGCCCGGATCGCCTACGGCGATGGCCAACGAGCTCGGGCTGCGCAACGTGTCCTTCGAGGTCGGCGACCTGCAGGCGGCCGTCGACGCGGTGGCTGCGGAGGGGTACGGCCTCATCGGCGGCATCGGCGAGTACGAGAACAGCGTGCGGATGGCCTACGTGCGTGGACCCGAAGGGATCATCGTGTCGCTGTTCGAGCAGATCGGCTGATGCGCGAGCGCCGTTGTCATGTGTCGATGCGGTGCCGTGGGCGCGACGGAAGGTCCGAGAACGCTCTTCTGCAGCAGCCCCTTACGAGGATCGTCGCCGGTCGCGCTCGGCCGGCGAAGTAGGCGCCGGACTTCGCCGCCTTCGGCCGCCCGGGCGAGGACACTTGCTTGCGCCCGGAGCCTTCCCGTGCCATCCTCGATAACCATGACTACAGGAAAGGCGGCCACCGC
The DNA here is from genome assembly GCF_000256505.1 of Rhodococcus sp. P14. Classification (NCBI taxonomy): domain Bacteria; kingdom Bacillati; phylum Actinomycetota; class Actinomycetes; order Mycobacteriales; family Nocardiaceae; genus Rhodococcus; species Rhodococcus sp. P14. The sequence goes on from NZ_AJFC01000118.1 coordinate 16,990, forward strand.
CACCATCCGGTGAGCGCCGTGCCGATCTCATCAGCGGTTCCGCACCGCACCCTGTCCACCGGAATCACCGATCCGCACGCCCTTGCCGCCGCCGCGTCCGCCCGGCGCGACCATTGGCTCGCGCAAGGACTGTGTACGAGGCCTTCCGACCAGCCCGCCGCGGAATCCGCCGTCGCAGAGCTCTACCGACGAGCGGGATTCGACGAACCGGAGTTCGTCTGGGTCCCCTCTCCCCCAGCGGCACTGCAGTCGATTGCCGACGAAGGCCTCTCGGTCCCCCCGCTGCGCTTCGGAAAGCCGGCACACCCTTCGGCGGGGATCGCCGCACTCTGGTCCGCGTCCCGTGACCGGATGGACGCCCGCACACCTCGGCGGCAGGACCCGCTCCTTCGTGCGGCCGTGTGGGATTCGTTGCGGACGTCTCTGTACGTCGGTGTCGCGACGGCGATACGCACACTGTGGCCGCGCCCGACTCCCGGTGTCACCTGGTACGGGCAACAGGAGGCACATCGGGTCGCGTACTACGACACGGTCCGACGCTTCGGCCTCGCGAGCTTCGAGTCGCGCGACGACGACCTCCTCGATCTTCAGGCCGCACTGGTCCGCGCCACCGGGTGGTGGTGGGCGTTCGGCGGAGTCTGCGTCATGGCCGAACGGCCTACCGCACTACACACCGAACCCACACCCGAGGGCGTCCACAACGAACGCCGCTTACACCACCCCGATCGTCCGGCACTCGAATTCTCGGACGGCAGCCATGTTTTCGTGCATCACGGCACCATCGTTCCCGATTGGGTCGTCCTCGATCCCACCGTCGAGCGGATCAACGACGAGCGCAATATCGAGGTCCGCCGATGCGCCATCGAGCGAATCGGCTGGGACAGGTACATCGACATGGCTGCGCTCGCACTCGTGGACCGTGCCGACGATCCGGGAAACCCGGGATGCACGCTCGGACTGTATGCATCCCCGACCGGTTGGGGTCGGCACGGCCGGATCCTGCTCGTCGTCAACGGTTCCGCCGAACGCGACGGGCAACGGCGCCGGTACGGCCTGCACGTCCCCGATTGGGTTCCCTCCGCACTGGACGCCGCGGGCTGGACCTACGGCATCAGCGGTACCGACTATGCCCAACTCGTTCGCCGAACCTGAACTCCACCAAGGTGATCCCATGCATTCCGAACTCGCACTGTCCGAACTCACACTGTCCGATCTCACGACTCTCAGCGGGTTGGACGTCCTCGACCACCTGGACCGGGAGGTCACCGTCCCGGTGACCGGTGGTCTCCAGGCTCAAGGCGATCTGATCGTCATCCCCTACCCGGTGGTCGGTGCCGCCGTCGAACGCACACCGTGGGCGCGCTCCCTCCGGGTGCCACGGTCGGGAGTGGAGTTGCTGCGGAGCGCCGCCGGCGGCAACCCGCACTCCCTCGTCGCCGACGAGGGCACCTGCACGTGGACGACCCCCGTCCGGGACACCATGGGTCTCGCTCTGGGCATCGTCGAGACCACCGGGACGGCGTATCTTCTTCACCCCGAGCACGGGGCGACGGGGATCGCTCCGGGTTGCTACGTGATCCGTCGACAACGCGAGCACGGCGCAGGACGGTACGGGTCGGCGCGACTGGTCGCCGATTGACCTGTACACGTCGCTCGATCGACGTCGCCGACCTGACGCGTCGCCGGTCCGCGCGGTCCGGAGGTGTGGCGAGCTCGCGGCGGTAGTCTCGGTGATCGTGATGGTGACCGGGAGCGTGGTCGCAGACGCCGGATGGGGCGAGTGCGTCCGCACCGGCACGCAGTGTCTGCCAGGGTTCGACCTGCTGGTGGCCGCATGGGCGGCGGCGGGAGTGTTCGTGCTGGTGTGGCTGGCCGCGGCATCGGCGGCCACCGTCGACGTCGCCGGCCTGCCGACTGGTGCAGGTCGCAACCGGAGGATTCCGACCGGATCATGAGAATCCCACACTGTGTCGACAAGGCTGTGTCGACATGACACAGGGCAGCTCTCGATTCAGAAGTGCCAGCCCAGTGTTGCGGGGCGGGCGACGTCGAATGCGCGGTCCAGGCCGGCGATGTCACCGGCGCTGTGCGCCTCCACCCGGCCGGCGGCGGCAAACGTGCGGGCCTTGTGCGCGCCGAGGTACAACGCGGACAGCGCGTCCAGGTCCAGCGTGATCACCGGCGCCGCGTCGGTGCGGACGCACCGGGCCCGGCCGTTGCGGACCGTCAGCGCGAAAGTGGCCCCGGCGCTGCGGAACGGGTCACGGACCGCCAGCACGGTGTCCAGGTCGGCGGCATAGTCGCGGGCGGTCAACGCGGCCGGCACGTCCATGATCCGCAGCCACAATTCGTCCACCCGGGCGGTCGTGCGCGGCAGGCGGTAGTCGGTCAGCAGCAGGCGCAGCGGATCGTCGGGATGCTGGACGGCTTCGATGCGGTGGGTCAGGTCCAGTCCGCACAGGGTGCGCCACAGCGCGGCGTGGGCGTCGTCGGTGATCGCGACCAGCTCCTCGACCACCGCGACCGGCTCGGCGTCGGATCCCTTGCGGCGGAAGGTGGCGTACCCGTCGGGGTGTACCAGGAAGAACAGCGCCGAGGCGCCGTCGCGGCGCTCCTCGGGATCGGCAAAAGTGTAGTCCCACTCGGCTTTCGGACGGGCCTGCGATCCCGGCGTGCACAGCCGCCACCGGTCGTACAGTTCCGGCAACCGGACCGCCGCCGTCGCAGCGTCGGCAAGGACCACCCCGCCGGGATCGGGGGCGTCCTCGCGGAAGCGGGCGAAGCGCCGATCGACGGTGACCTCGGTGGCGACGGTGGCCGGACCGTATCCGAAACGCCCGTAGATGCCGGCGTCGCTGGCGGTCAAGGCGGCCAGCGGTGCCCCGGTCGCCTCCATCCGGCGGTGCAGCTCGGTGAACATCGACCGCAGCACGCCGCGGCGACGGTGCGTGGGAGCGACCGAAACCCAGCTGACGCCACATGCCGGGACCTGGTGCCCGCCGGGCACGGTGACCTCCATGTCCAGATACAGCGCCTGACCGATCGGCGCGCCCCGCTCGGTCGCCACCACGATGTTCTCCGTGCGGAACATCGGACGAAGCAGTGTCCGATCGGCATCGATGGGGTGATACCCGAACGCCACCGAGTCGAGCAGCTCCAGGGCCGGCCAGTCGTCATCGGTGGCGGTACGGATGGTGAGGGCGTCGTGCACGGTCATGTCCGAGAGACTGACACAACCGGCCCCTCGAACGCGAGTGATTTGTCCGGTTCGGCTCGGTGCGGAGACAGCCGGGTTTCCTCGGCGACGGACGCGGCGAGGCGCGCTCACGGCGGTTCCCCGTTCGTGGCCGGGAGGGTCATGTCGACGACCCGGTCGGAGATCGCATCCACCACGGCGCCGTCGTGGCTGATCATCAGCAGGGATATGCGTTGTGTTCGTACGAGATCGGACAAGATGTCGAGCACCCGCTGTCGGGATGCGGGATCGAGTCCCGTGGTGACTTCGTCGCAGATGAGCAGCGAGGGCTCGACCGCCAGGGCACGGGCGAGGGCGGCGCGCTGGGCCTCGCCGCCGGAAAGGGCGGACGGATGCTGCCGGGTGATCCGTTCGGCCAGACCCACCTGGTCGAGCGCGCGACGGGCCGCCGCGGCCGATTCCGGGCCGGTGGCACCGCGCAGGCGTGCCGGACCGCGCAGGATCTGCTCCCACACGCTGCGATACGGGTCGAAGGCCGCCTTGGCGTCCTGGAAGACGTACCCGATCGCCGCCGTCTGGTGCCGGGTCCGTCGCCGTACCGATGCGGCCAACGGGTGGCCGTCGAGAAGAACCCGTCCGGCCGTGGGTGGGTGCAAGCCCGCGACGACCCGGGCCGCGGTGGTCTTGCCGCAGCCCGAGGGGCCGTGAAGTGCCAGACATTCGCCGGGCTGGAGCGAGAGCGAAAAGCGTTGCAGAACCCGGTTGTTGCGGTACCCCGCCGAGACGGCGTCCAGGATCAACCGGGCGTCGGCCCGGGTCGGGCGGCGATCCGCAGTGTCGGCGCGTGTCTGCGGGATCCGCGGGGCGGCGACCGGCAGGATCCCGGCGTCACCGGTCTCGAGCACCCGGCCGCCGCCCATGACGATCACACGCTGGGCGACCGCGCGGACTGCGTCCAGGTCGTGGGTGACGAGCACGATCGTCAGGCCCTGCCGGGCAAGTCGGGTGATCTCGTCGAGGACCGCCGTCCGACGAGCCGGGTCCTGCCCGGTAGTGGGTTCGTCGAGGATCAGGCATGTCGGGTCGGTCAGCAGAGCCTGGGCGATGACCAGTCGTTGTTGCTGTCCGCCCGACAGTTGATGCGGGTAACGGCGCAGCATGCCCGGATCGTCGGCGAATCCCGCACGTGCGAGTGCGTCGGCCACGGTCACCGGATGCCCGTGCCGTCGGCCGGCACGAGCGATGTCGTCGAGCACGGTACCGATCCGCAGGGCCGTGTTCAGCGCCGAGGAGGGGTGCTGGGGCACGTACCCGAACCGTGCCCCGCCCGTGTCCAGAACGGTCGTGGTCACGTCGACCCCCGGGCGGCGCTCGCCCATCAATGCCAGCGCGGTGGTGGTCTTGCCGCTCCCGGAAGCCCCGACGAGCGCGGTGACCACCCCGGCGGGAATGTACAGGTCGACGCCGTCGACCAGGAGCCGATCCCGTGTCCGTGCGGTCAGACCGCGCACTCGGATGGTGCTGCTGGGCACAGCGGCGGCCGGGGCCGCGGGGATTACCTCGGTCATCGCCACTTCCTCGTCGACACCTCGCGTGTTGCCGCGCGAGCACCGGAGTCGAACAGCAGATTCACCCCCATCGCCAAGGCGATGATCAGGGCCGCGGGCAGGACGACACCCCACGGGACGAGGGCGAGGCCCGCGCGGTTGCGGTCGATCATCACGGCCCAATCGGTGCCGGCGGAGTCCGCGCTCACCCCCAGGAAGCTGGCCGAGGCGACCAGGTAGATCGCCCCGACGAACCGTAGCCCTGCGTCTGCCGCGAGGACCGGGAGCAGCGATCGTCCCAGATAGCCGAGGTGCCGGCGCCACCAGGTTTCGCGTTGCAGGAGCAGCGCCTCCATGGCCGGGGTGTGCGCGGTGTGCAGCGCCGACGCCCGCACCAGACGCGCCGCATCAGGGAACAGCAGCACCGCCACGGTGACTGTCAGAACGACCAGGTCGGCGTCGGTGAGCGCCACGGCCAGCAGCAGCACCATGATCGACGGCAGCGACAGCAGCAGATCCAGGGGGCGCATCAGCATCTCGTCGACGATCGGTACCCGAGCGGTCGCGGCAGCTATCCCCCACGGCACGGCAAGCAGGTACGTCAGGGCCACGGCCGCCGCGGCCACCAGCACCAGCGAACGCCCCCCGAGCAGGACCTGCGTGATCAGATCGCGCCCCTCGGAATCGGTTCCCAGAAGCCACTGGTCCCCGTAGGTGAACGCCGGGCCACGGGCACCGGGTTCGGTGAACAAGGGCCCCAGCAGCGCGACCGCGAGCGGGACCGCCGTCAGGGCAGCCCCGACGCGCACCCGGGACCGCCCACCCGCACGCTCGAGAAACGTGGAGCCGGTCACGATGCCGATCCGGCCGTGGGGTTGAGCTGGAACGCCGCGATGTCCGCGACCGTGTTCACCGCCACCGTGATCACCGCGAACACCGTCACCAATCCCATCAACAGCGGAATGTCGCGGCTGCTGACCGCGCTGACCAGCAGCTGCCCGAGACCGCCGAGCGCGAACACCGCCTCGACGACCACGACCCCGCCGAGCAGCCAATCGGCGACCCGCGCGAGATGCTGTGTCGCCGGGGTGAGCGAGCCCGGCAGGGCATGCCGCCAGATCACCCGCCGCACGGGCACACCGAGGCGACGGGTGTGCCGGATGTATTCGGAGTCCAGGGTGGTGATCAGCGACGAGCGCACCAACCGCGACAGCGAGCACACCGGGCGGATCACCAGCACCAGTACGGGCAGCACCCACAGCTCCGGTTGCATCAGCAACGGACCACCGGCGCCGACCGCGGTGGGCGCGAACCATCCCAGCCCGACCGCGAACACTGCCACCAGCACGATCGCCAACGCGAATTCCGGTGCCGCGTAGAACGCTACGGTCAGGGCGGTGACGGCCCGGTCGATCCGGTGGCCGCGGCGCACCGCGGCGACCACCCCGAGGAGCAGTGCCAGCGGGACCAGCACCACGAACGCCAGGGCGGCGAGGGTCAGCGTCGGCGCCAGCGCCGAGCCCAGCATCGCGGTGACGGGGCGGCCGGATACCACGGAGGTGCCCAGGTCGCCGCCGAGCAGACCGGTCAGCCAGTCCCCGAACTGCACGGACAGCGGCCGGTCCAGCCCGAGGAGTTCGCGTAACTGCGCAATCCGCCGCGGATCTGCGTCATCGCCCGCGATCACCACCGCAGCGTCCCCCGGCAGCAGGGCGGCGATCGCGAAGACGACGACGAGTACGCCCAGCACCTGGGCCAGTCCCACCGTGAGGCGGGTACCGGCGTAGCGGGCGAGCATCACGAAAGCCAGGCCTTGTCGAAACGGGCGTACCCGAGGGTGTTGCTGGGCGCATTCTCGGCCATCCCCGCCAGATGCGGCGCCATCCCGTGCAGGCCGTCGGAGAAGCCCCACACCAGCAGACCGCCCTCGCTGTGGAGCTGCGACTGCATCTGCTGATATGCGCGGGCCCGGACGTTCTCGTCGGTGGTTTCGCTGGCGGTGGCGAACAAGGCGTCGAACTCGGGGCGGCGCCACTGGGTGTAGTTCTTCGCCGAGGTCGACAGCATCCGCTGCGCGAGGTGCGTTTCGATGGGCATGGCCCCGGAGCGGAAACTCGACAACACACCCTCGTCGAGGGTGCGCGTCCAATAAGTCGATCCCTCACCGACTTTCACATCGATCTTCAGTCCGGCGCGTCCGGCCTGCTCGGCCAGGATGTTGGCGGCCTCGACGAAGCCGTTGGTGGCGCCGGTGGTCTGCAGTTCGATGGTCGCGTTCCGGGCGCCGGCCTTGCGGATCAGGGCCTCGGCCTCGTCCAGATCCAGGGTGCGCTGCGGCAGGTCGGCCGCGTAGTACTTGGCGTCCTTGCCGAACAGGTCGTTGCCGACCACACCGGTGCTGCCCAGCACGGTGGTGACCAGCTCGTCGCGATCGACGAGGGCGAACATCGCCCGCCGCAGATCCACGTTGTCGAAGGGGGGCCGGTCCACCTTCATCGCGAACGCCGACATCGCGCTGCGCGGCGACCGCAGGATCTGCATCCGGGCATCGGTTTCGTAGGTGCGCGCCGAGGTGACACCGAGGTCGTCGGCGTAGTCGACCTGCCCACCGAGCAGGGCGTTGATCCGTGCGGTCTCGTCCGGAGCGGTGAGGATCTCGAGTTCGTCCACATGGGGGGCACCGTCCCAGTAGTCGGGGAATCGCGCGGTGACGAGCGAGCGCCCCGGTTCGAACGAGACGAACGTGAACGGCCCGGAGCCGATCGGACGGCTGAAGTCGGTGGTGCCCTCCGGGATGATGTAGGCGCCGAACGCGGCCAGCACGTTCGCCAGTTCCCCGCACGGGCGGGCGCAGACGAATTCGATCGTGTGGTCGTCGAGGGCGCGGGAGCGGGCGATGTCGATCACCTCGAGAGAGGCCCGCGGGCGCAGTGCGTTCACCGGGTCCAGGATCCGCCGGTAGGAGTACAGCACGTCGGCGGCGCGCACCGGCCGGCCGTCGTGGAAGACCGCCGGGCGCAGCTCCACCGTCCAGGTGGTCGCGTCGGCGTTCGGATGCCAGGCGGTGGCGAGCCGCGGTACCGGGCCGAGGTCGTCGCCGTATTCGACGAGCTTGTCGTAGAGCGCGTTCGCGCGGGCGACGTCGGCGTACAGGTTGGTCTTGTGCGGGTCCAACACCTCCTGTGCGCCACCGCCCGCGAACACCGCTCGCAGTCGGCCGCCGTCCCGGGGCCCGGCGGTGGCCGCGGGGGCGGTCTCGCCGCTCGTGCTGCATGCCCCGAGCAGTACGGCGCCGGCGGCGGCGCCGAGGCCGAGGAACGAGCGACGGCTCAGGTGCGGACGCGGAGGCAGGGCAATCGGATTCATCGGGGTATCTCCTCGGGCAGTGGATCGAGCGGGTCGGGTGGAACGTGGGGGTGAAGCAGACGGCCTCGGCGATCACGTGCAGCCGGTCGCCGCAGAGCGCAGTACCGCCGAGATCGGTTCCTTGCCCCGGCCAGCCGGTCTCGGTGCGGGGTCCGGGTGTGTCGAACAGTGCCCGCACCACGAATCCGGCGCGCTGCAGGTGGCCGGTCAGCTCCAGCGGAAACAGCAGCCGCCACGCCGAGGTCTGGACGAGGGGCTCGGCGGACTCGGGGATCTGCCACCGCCGGCGGCGGCGTAGCAGCTGCGCGGCGTGGTCGATCCACAGGGTGGTCTCCGCCCGCCAGGTGTGGCCGTGCCAGGAGAAGGACGAGCGGGTGGGCCCGTCGAGGAGTTCGGTGTTGCCGAGGAAGAAGGCGCCGTTGCGCATTTCCGCGATCAGCAGCCCACCGGGACGTAGGTGCCTGCGGCAGCAGCGCAGGCACGATTCCAGCTCGACGTCGGTGTGGCAGTACAGCAGGGCACTGTCGAGGCAGACGATGGCGTCGACGCTCGCGTCGACCTCGAAGGTGCGCAGGTCGCCGACCGCGGCTCTCACGCCCGGATACTGTTGTTGCGCGTACCGCACCATCGCCGGGGACTGGTCGATGCCCAGGCAGCGGTATCCCCGCCGGGCCAGGTATCCCAGGTCGCGGCCGGTGCCACAGCCCAGGTCCAGCACTGTCGCGGGGTGTGTCCGCGGCGCCGGATCGTCGGAGGTCAGGTAGGTCGCGAGAATGTCGTCGACGAACCGGGCGGCGCTGTGGTCCGGGTCGGGGAATCGTGCCTCGTACAGAGCGGGGTTGTCCGTCAACAGGTTCCGAGCCCCTGCAGCCGCGGTCATGTCCGCGCTCCGGCCGGGTCGGCGAGCAGGCCGCGGCGGTGCAACAGCCAGATCCCGGTGGCCGAACCCCATGCGAGGGCGACGCACACCAGCGCTCCGGGCCACCCGTTGCCCAGGTCGAGGCCGTATCCGATCAGCGCATTGCCGCCGGCGGCGGCCACCCCGGAGACCAGGTAGAACATCCCGAACAGAGTTCCGGACATGTTCGACGGCCCGTATGCCGGGATCAGTTCCATCACGAACGGCTGCGCGATCAGGATGCCCGCTTCGAGGATCAGGGCGGAGAGCAACAGCGGTGCCAGCGTCAGGGCGATCCGTCCCGCGCCGTGGGAGGGTTCGCCCCACAGGACCGGCAGTGCCACCACGAACGCGGCGCCCATCAGCATCAGCCCCGCCGTGATCGCGGTGCCCCGGCTGGTGTGGCGATCGAACCATCGGGTCAGCCGCACCTGAGCGAGCAGACCGAAGACGGTGGTGGACAGGAACAGCACCGCCACTGCCCCACTCCAGTCGGTGATCCGCCCGGCCAGCACCGGATACACCAGATACATCTGCGTCTGCAGGGCGAACATCCCGAGCATGGTCACGGTGAACAGCACGAACCGGCGGTCGGCCAGCACCGCACCCCAGCCGCGGAGCACCGTCGTCTCGGCGCGGTCCACCGGGTGGGCGGGCAGAAACCGCAGCTGCGCCAGGGTGAGGGCGGCGAAGACGGCCGCCGCGGCGACGGCGACGGTACGGAAGTCCACCGTCAGCAGCGCGCTGCCGATCAGCGGCCCGGACAGTGCCCCCGCCTGTGCGAAGACATTGAAGACCGCGAACGCCTCCGCCCGGCGCCGGGGTTCGGCGACGGCGATGTAGGAGCGCACGGCCGGATTGAACAGAGCCCCAGCCAATCCCGACAGAACAGAGGCGAGCAGCAGCAGCGGCACGCTGGTGCCCACAGCGAACACCGCGAAGCCCACCGACCGTAGTGCGCAGCCGGCGATGATGACCCGATGGGGTCCGAGCCGGTCGGCAGCGGTGCCCCCGATCAGGAACAACCCCTGCTGGCTGAGGGTGCGCGCCCCGAGGACCAGGCCGGTGATCGCCAGGGACAGACCCAGGTTCCCGGTCAGATGCATCGACAGGTACGGCACCAGCATGTAGAAGCCGGTGTTGACGCCGTACTGGTTGAGCACCAGCAGTTGTACCGAGCGGGGGAAGCTGCGCAGCAGAGCGAAGGTCCCTGCCGGGGAGTCGGTGGCGGTCATCGCGTTTCCTCGTTGTCGGGTCGGTACACGCCGAGTCCGGGCAGGCCGCTCGGGCGCAGCTTTCCGTCTCCGCCCCCGAGGCCGGCCCACGGGTCTCGGGCGAGCAGCAGGTGCCCGTCCAGGTCGCACCATCGGGCCAGGGACGCCAGCTGAACCGCGGGGGCGATACCCAGCGAGCTGCACACCAGGCAGCCGAGCATCACCTCCATTCCGCGCGCGCCGGCCGCCTCGGCCAGTGCGTGGGCGCGGTAGATGCCGCCGCACTTGGCGAGTTTGATGTTCACCACGTCCGCGAGGCCGGTCAGCTCGTCCAGGTCCGTCAGGTCGTGGACGGCCTCGTCCGCGACGAGCGGAAGATCGGTGCGGCTGCGCAGCTCCCGCATTCCGTCGCGGTCGTGCACCGGCAGCGGTTGTTCGAGCGCGACGATCGGCAGACCACCGCTGTCGGCGAGTACCGACAGCGCGGTGGCGGTCCACGCTTCGTTCGGGTCGACGATCAGGTCCACGCCTGGAGCGGCAGCGGCGGTGG
>NZ_AJFC01000119.1:0-24031 GCF_000256505.1 Rhodococcus sp. P14
GGGTCGGCGTCGGTCTTGACCTTCAGCAGAGCGAACCCGCACCCGGACAACTCGGCGGCCTCGGCGGCCATGTCCTCGGGCGCACCGATTCCGAGGGTGCGGGAGATCGGGATCTCGGCGGGCAGCGGCAGCCCGAGGTGCGCAGCGACCGTCTGCCTGTTCACGCGTGCCCGGTAGTCGGCGACGGCGGACCACACGGCGCCGGCGACCGCCGGGTGCACGTGTGCCGGAATCGTTTCGGGGATCCCTCGGGCACCGCAGCACGCCGCGACCGCCCGCAGTTGGGCCTCGACGAGGTGCACGTCCAGGCCCGCGAACACGGAGGTGACGACCTCGCCGCGGCCGCACGATCCCGTGTCGGGATCGGTCACGGTGACCGTGATCGCCTGGCGGGACGACATCACCGCCCGGCTGATCCGGAACGGCCGGGCCAGGGCGAGGGTGCTCACCGACCAGGTCAGGCTCATCGCGCCGTCTCCATCCGGTCCCTCGCCCCCGGGTGCGGGGCCCGCACGGATTCGCACCGCGTCCAGCACTCCGCCGGGTCACCGCACTCGGCGATCTCGTGCGGATGTGTTCGCGGCGGAGCGAGCAGGCTGTGCCGAGCACACCAGTCGTCGTCGAAGATGGTGCGCAGGTAGCGGTCGGGGCCGTCCGGAAAGACGGTGACCACCGAGCCCGGCCAGCGGGTGGCCGCCCACCCGGCCACCGTGGCCACCGCACCCGTCGACCAGCCGCCGGTGTGGAACCCGTCCCGCGCCAGGCTGCGGCAGGCGTGCACGGCCTCGCGCGGGCCGACCCAGTGCACCTCGTCGAACATCTCGTATCGCACATTGCGCGGATGCACGCTGCTGCCCAGTCCCCGCATGACCCGGCAGGCGGCGGGCTGTCCGAAGATCGTCGACCCCACCGCATCGACCCCGATGATCCGCAGGTCCGGCCACGCCTGGCGCAACCGCAGACCCACTCCGCTGCTGTGGCCGCCGGTGCCCACACTGCACACAAGCACCTCGGCCCGCTCGATACCCTGTGCGGCCAGGCCCGCGACGATCTCGTCGGCGAGCCCGTGGTAGCCCACGGCGTTGTCGGGATTGTCGTACTGGTTGGGCCAGTACGCATCCGGGTCGGCGGCAAGAATCCGGTGCAGGACGTCGAGCCTGGCCTGCTGCCACCCGCCTTCCGGGTGCGGACGGTCCACGATCTCCACGGTGGCACCCAGCGCGCACAGCAAATTGCGCATGGCGGGTTCGAGCTCGCAGTCCACCACCAGGGTCACGGGGTGGCCGAGTGGCTGTGCCACGTATGCCAACCCGACTCCCAAAGTGCCGCTGGTCGATTCGACGATCCGCGCGCCGTCCCGCAGTTCCCCGCGTCGCCGGGCGCCGACCAGCATCGACAGGGCCGACCGCGCCTTGAGCCCACCGAGGCCGAGCGCCTCGATCTTCGCGAAGTAGCCCGGATGCCGGGTCGGCACCGGCGTGAGGATGCGGACGAGTGGGCTGTTCCCCACCCGCGCCGGTAGATCGATCACAGTCATCGTGCCCTCGACCCGTGGTACAGGTAGATCGGGCCGGCGTCCCCGGTCAGCCAGAAGAACGGGTACGGCTCGGCCGAGAGTGCGTCGATGCCGTGTCCGAGCAACTCCCGGGCGACCGCGGCGCCACTCTGGGCGAACATCGTGATCGGAATCCGCCGGCCGGACGCTGCCACCCGCGCGAACAAGGTGTCGACGGTGCCGTTGCCCAGCATCATTCCGCTGGCCAGCACCGCATCACACTCGTCGAGATGCTCGGCGAAGTCGGTAACGATCGGCTCACCCCACTCGGTGGTGCCGCCCTTCAGATCACACGGCACGTACCGCAGCCCGCGCTCGCGCAAGCTGACGAGCAGCGAGTTGACCACTCCGATCACCAGCACCCGCCCGCCGGGTGGTGCGTCGACCAGCCCGGTCACGTGATGCGCCCGGGCCAGCGAGCGCTGCAGCGAATCCCCGGAATCCAGCTGCACCGTCACTGCGCGGGGCTCATCCGAGTGCGGGCGCTGGTGCGTCAGGTAGGCGTCGAGTGCGGCGATCTGCACGGCGATCTCGGCATGGTGCAGCAGATCGGCCACTGCCACCCCTGCGCAGGCGTGCACGATCTCCGGATCCACCGAGCCCGGCTCGACCGCGCACGAGCCCGTCGCAGCCCCCACCCGCAGCGAGATCACCTGGTTGCGGTAGCCGCCACTGCGCCCGCCGTGCCGTACCCCCTGTGACGTGGTGAACGCAACCGACACCACCACGTCGCGCGCGGGACGCCGGGCAGGGTCGGTGCGGTAGCACTCGAGAAGCGCAGCCAGGCGCCCGTTCGTCGCGGTATCGATCGCCGAGGTGGCGGTCACGACGCCGGCTCCTCGCCGTATGTGGCGGAGATCGACGACAACAGGCGCTCCGCCAGCGGGCGGGCCCCGGACCGCTCCGGCGAGATGACGACGACGCTGCCCAGGTAGCTGTTGTTGTCCATTCCCGGCGTGGTTCGGTGACCGGGCCCCTTGAACGCCGCCGAGACCACCGACGGATCGGCTGCGACGGTGTCCACTCCCTCGATTCCGGTGACGACACCCGCCCTCGTCGGCACCAGCATGCTCACGGCTGCGCTCGAGGGCCGTCCGCCGTCACGGTGCTCGTCCGGGACCGCCGGGACGATCGGCTCGCGTCCCAGTGCGAGCTCGACCGCCACCCGCGGCAGGTCGACTCCGCTCACATGCCGGATCAGCTCGGTGATCTGATTGCCGGCCGGCCGTGGATTGATCTCGATGATCCGCGGCCCGGCGGCGGTCAGACGCAGTTCGGTGTGCACCACACCGTGATCGAGGCCCACCGCGTCGATCGCCTCCTCCGCGGCGGCCACCACCTTCGCGCGGTCCCCCTCAGCCAGGTCGGCTGGAAACATGTGCCCGGTCTCCACGAAACCCGACGTCCCACCCAGGCTCTTGTCGGTCACGCCGACCGTGTGGACGTTTCCGCGTGAAATCCAGCTCTCCACACTGAATTCCGGTCCGGCGAGGAACTCCTCGAGCAACACCACCGGACTCCGCCGCTGCCCGCGCGCATTGATCTCGAACCCGCGCAGCGCGTGCACCGCCGACTCGACATCCAGCCAACTGTCCGCGCGTCGCACGAACATTCCCGCACACAGATCGGTGGGCTTGACCACCAAGGGGAATCCCACCAACTCGGCCGCGGTACGGAGCCGGATCGGGTCGTCGACCGAGGCGGTGGTGTGCCGCGGCCCCGGGACACCGACGCAATCCAACACCGCCCGGGTGCGCGCCTTGTCGCAGGCGGTCTCGATCGCCTCGGGTGTCGGACCGGGAAGTCCGAGCGCGGCGGCAATTCGCGCGGCCGTCGGCAGGTAGTAGTCGCAACTGGTGAGGACGCCGTCGATCCTTGCCTCGGCATCGATCCGCCGCGCCGCCTCGAGTGCGGCAGCCGGATCGTTGGTCTCGGCAGTCGCCACCGCGCGACCGAGACGCAGCGGATGCGGGGAGCCGTCCGGCAGGGTGTCCGGGTAGTGCCCCGGTCGTCGGGTCAGGAATGTGAACTCGACTCCCAGGTCGGCAATCGCTCTCGGCAGCAACGTTCCCATTGCCCCGACCCAGCTCTCGACCAGCAGTAGGTGTGCCACACGTGGCCTTCCGCTCGCATCCTCCGTAGTACCCAGCGCCACAGAAGCTACTGATAATCGTTATCGTTAGCAAGACTGGTTGTGCCGGACGATTGCGAGGCCGATGAGAACGGTGGCCCACGAAGGTCCGGCAGCTCGTGCCGATCCGCCGATCGAGCCGGGGCTCGATCCCAGGCCGGTCGGCGACCCCGGCGACGCCGGGAAAGCCCGGAACAGCGGTGCGAACGGGATCGCGACGAACGATTGGCGGGCTGCTCACTCGGCCGGGTCACGGACCCCTTCCTCGTCCGAGGAAGTCGCACCGGAGATCTCGGTACGGATCGCCAGGACGGCGTCCCGGTGCGCTGCATCGGTGGCGACGTTGCAGCCGAGCGCGAGATCCTCGAGGAGAAGACCTCGATGGACCGCGAGGATGCGCGAGGCGACGGACCGGGCCGCGCCCGGTGCCGCGCCCGCAGCCTCGATCGCCGCGGCCATGGGGTCGAGCCATTCGGTCACCACCGGGACGAGGAATGTCTGCTGCAGCTCGGGATCCCGCGTCGCCGCGGTATAGATCTCGAAGAACATGGCGGTTCGCCGGCGCCCATCCGGCGTGTGCGCTTCCGCCCAGGCCAGCTCGAGCCCACCGCACCGGCGGGACGTCGCTGTTCACGGCGCGCAAGGCCGGCGCCGGCGGCAAGGCCGGAAACAGCATCGGAACCTACATGTGCAGCAACTTCGCATGCTCACTGTATGTGCGGGAGCTGGCGCCTCTGCCCGGCAATCAGCCCGATCGAGCACTGCCCACCGAGACTCGGATCCGCCGGCTCGGGACTCGACTCGGTGGCTTCGTCGGGCGGGTGCTCGACGAGCAGGACCCCTGACCGCGCTGTGCACTACCCGAGCGGCGCCGTCACCCGGGTGCCTTCACGCGAAGGACCACAGTCCCAGACTGTCGCGCAAGGTGGCCCCGGGGTATGCGGTGCGAAACAGGCCGCGGCGTTGCAGTTCCGGGACGACGAGGTCGACGAAGTCGTCCAGCGAATCCGGATACGCCGGACACATCAGGTTGAATCCGTCGCAGGCGCCGGCGACGAACCACTCCTCGATCCCATCCGCGATCGCCTCGGGCGTGCCGATCATCGTCGCATGTCCTCCTCCGGCCGCGAGGTAGCCGAGCAGTTCACGCAGAGTGGGCCGGTGCGTTTCGATGATCCGTTGTACCGTCGCGTAGCGGCCCTGCGGGCCGGAGAACTGATCGAGGGACGGCAGGTCGTCCACCGGCGCGTCGAGATCGTGGCCCGTGTAGTCCTGACCGGTGAAGACACCGAGCTGGGCGAGCGCAGCGTCGATGTCGAGCAACGCGTCCAGGGTCGCCTTCTTCGCCCGGGCCTCGTCCTCGGTGCGACCGACGTAGGGGACGAGGCCCGGCAATATCGCAATCGACGCGGGATCTCGTCCGGCGGCGGCAGCGCGGCCACGCAGATCGGTGGCGAAGTCGAGCGCCGCGGCCGAATCCCACGACACCGAGTACACCGCTTCGGCGTGCCGCGCTGCGAGGTTGCGTCCGGTCTCCGACGCGCCCGCTTGGAACAGCACCGGACGCCCCTGCGGACAACGCGGCACGGTGAGCGGCCCGTCGACGCGGAAGTGCTGACCGCGATGGTCGATCCGACGGATGGCATCGGCGTCGAGGTATCGACCGGCCGCGCGATCGACGAGGATGCCGGCTTCGTCCCACGAGTCCCACAGCGCAGTCAGCACCTCGATGAACTCCTCGGCGCGGCCGTAACGCTCAGCATGGTCCGGCAGCGCGTCGAACCCGTGGTTGCGCGCCTCCGCGTCGAACATCGAGGTCACAATGTTCACCCCGGCCCGTCCACCGCTGATGTGGTCCAGCGAGGCGAGCATCCGCGCCGCATGGAACGGTGTATGGAAGCTCGCGGACACCGTGGTGACCAGCCCGATGCGATTCGTCCTGCGCGCCATGGCGGACAGCGCGGTCAGGGGTTCGAGAAACCACGTGGTCCCGGCCGTGTAGCCCGGGTTCACGCAGTGTCCGTCGGCGAAGAACACCGCATCGAGGCAGCCGCGTTCGGCGGTCCGCGCGAGTTCCTCGTAGTAGGCGATGTCGCCGATTCGCTCCGCCGCGGACGATGGATGCCGCCAGGCCGCCGAATGGTGGCCGACACCGTGGAGAAAGGCGTTCAGATGGAGGGTGCGGGGCTCCGGCATCAGTTCATCACCAGTCCACCGTCGACCACCAGGTTCTGGCCGGTCACTGCTCGCGACCAGTCGGAAGCGAAGAACAGCACGGCGGCGGCGAAGTCCGCCGGGGTGGTGACCTTCCGCAGGGGCGTGGAGGCGGCGATCAGGTCGAATACTTCCTCGGGGGTCGCTGCCGATGCGTCGGTGGTGCGCAGCAGCCCGCCGGAGACCATGTTCACGCGGATGCCTTCGGGCCCGAGGTCTGCCGCGAACGTGCGGGTCAGCGACAGCAGTGCCGCCTTGGCGGCGGTGTAGTCGTGATACGGCACCACCGGGTTCTGGAACAGGTTGGTGCCGATGTTGATGACGGTGCCGCCGCCGGCCTCGCGCATGCCGGGCAGGGCCGCCTGGATCGTGTTGACAGCGCCGCCGACGATGCCGTCGAGTTGAGCGGCGAAGTCGCCGTAGCCGATCTCGTCGGCTCTGCGGCGCGCGTCGCCGTTGAAGGAGAAGTCGGGCAGCGCGTTGTTGACCACGGTGGTGACCGGCCGGCCGAACTGTTTCCGGGCCTGCGTGAACAGGACGTCTACCTGCGCGGCGTCGGTCACGTCGGCGGGCAGGGCGATCGCACGGTCCGGGCCGATCTTCTCGGCGAGGGCGTGGGCGGCGTCGCTGCTGTTGCGGTAGTTGACCACGACGGCGGCGCCCTCGTCGGCGAACGCCTGCGCGAGGTGGCGACCGAGACCGCGCCCGGCGCCGGTGACGAGGACAGTCTGGTTCTGCAGGAGCATTGTCTGTTCTTTCCCTTCGGTGGGAAGGGGTTCACCGCAGCGACGGACCACACGGCCGCGCCGGCTCGGCATCCCTTCGCTCGCATGATCGAGATCAGGTTCGACGGGTCTGTCTCTCAGCCGTTTCCGGCACCCCGTGTCGAGTCCGTCGCAAGCCTACCCCGGCTGTGCCTGCACGTCGAACTTCGATGTCACATCGGACAACTCGGCAGGCTGCG
Organism: Rhodococcus sp. P14; assembly: GCF_000256505.1. Taxonomy (NCBI): domain Bacteria; kingdom Bacillati; phylum Actinomycetota; class Actinomycetes; order Mycobacteriales; family Nocardiaceae; genus Rhodococcus; species Rhodococcus sp. P14. Next base: position 6,865 of record NZ_AJFC01000119.1, read on the forward strand.
AAGGATTCCCGCCCGGCACGAGGACGATCCGGCGGCAGTGGGTCGCCTGAACATGGTCCAGAAGAAGCGCTGCCTGTCCTCCGGAATCCGAACCGGCAACGGACAACACTCGCGGCGGTGGACAAGCAGACATCGTCGTTCGGACATCCCTTCGCTAGTACGAACTAGAGCAGGTTCGACGAGTGTGATCTCAGCCCTCCTCCAGGGCACCCCGTGTCGAGAGGATCATAAGGCGTCGACGTCGTTCGGCGGCTCGGTGGGGCCGCGGGAGATGGACGGGTTCGGTGGCGAGCCGGCCGGGGCCACGCCGTACACGGTGCGGTCCGCTTCCCGCGGGTGTGTCGACCTGTGGTGGCGTGCGTGGGGCCCGAAAGCGTTCGTGCGGAACGATCTTGCTCAGGCAGTGTGCCGGTCGACCCACTTCTCGGCGAGTGTGCGAGATCGTCGACGAATTCCGCATTCGTGACGGCCGCAGACGGCAGGGGCCATGGTGTGGCTCACACTCCTGACGGTAGGCTGGACGGCGTGAGTAAGGCCAGTTCGGCGCGCCAACGGTTGCTCGCTTTCGGTTCCGGTGAAGACTTGTCGCGCCGCGCCCGATTGCTGAGCGACGTCCACGACGCGGTGATGTCCGGTCGGACGCCGCCGGTGCCGCCGCGCGACGTCGTCGCCCGGTCGTGGTCGCGTCTTCGGGCAGACGGTGTCAGTCCCGCCCGGTGTGAGGACGTCGTACTCGCGGACACTTCCGAACTCGAGGCGCGCCGTGCACGAAGTGCCCTGAGATCGGTTCTGCCCGAGCTACGCGGCACCCTGACCGAGGTGGCGAGCGACGCGAACTTCATCGTGGTCGTCGCAGACTCGGACGGGGTGGTGTTGTGGCGAGAGGGTGCACGCGACGTGCAGAGGGAAGCCGACGTCCTCGGATTCGTGGAGGGCGCCCGGTGGTCGGAGAAGTCGGTGGGCACCAATTCGGTCGGCACGTCGCTGGTCGAGGACGCTCCGGTGCAGCTCTTCTCGGCCGAACACTACGCGCGGTCCCACTACGGCTGGTCGTGTACGGGGTCACCGGTCCACGATCCACGCTCCGGCGAGGTACTCGGGGTACTGGACATCAGCGGGTCCGCGATGTCGGTGCATCCGGCCACCGTGGCCCTCGTGCAGACGGCTGTGCGATTGGCCGAGTCGATGCTCTGGCGCGAGCATGCCGCCCACCTCGACAGGCTCCGTGCCGATGCGGCACCGGTGCTCGCAGCGACGTGCGGGCCCGCCGTTGTCGTGGACGGCCACGGCTGGGTCGTGGCAGCCAGCGGAATCGGCGTTCCCGAACGACTGGCACCGCCGGGCGGCGACCGGCCGCTGCTCGTGCCCGGTCTCGGACTCTGCGTGCCCGAACCGCTCGGTGACGCATGGCTGGTGCGGCGCCGAGCGGAACGGGCGGCCGTCGAACTCGAACTCGACCTGGGAGCGGCTCCGCGGGCGACGGTGCGGGGGGAGACGGAATGGACGCGCGCCCTGTCACCGCGGCACGCGCAGATTCTGCGGGTATTGGCACGTACCCGGTCGGCCGGTATCGATGCCGCGTCGTTGAGCGAGGCCCTGTTCGGCGACCGGGACCACATCGTTGCCGTCCGTGCCGAGGTCTCCCGCCTGCGTAAGAGCCTCGGTCCCGTGCTGACGCCCCAGCCGTACCGGTTCGCTGACGGTGTCGAAGTTCGTGTGGTCAGGTGAGATCCGCCTGTGCAGATCTCGCTCGGAGCTCCCGCCGTCTCCGCGTCGACGAATCCGGGTAGGAGCGGCACGCGCGCCCTGCTCCCCGGGACTCACAGCGGGGCGGACCGGGCTTCTCTCGGAACATCGTCCCTCCGGGTCGGCGCTGATTCGGCGGCGCGCGGGACAACGGTGCGCGCAGCGACGAAGTTGCGCAGGTCCGCGCGCAGTCGGGGGTGCAGCCGTATGGCGGCGGGGCTGTCGAGGATCTCACCCAGCCGGGTCAGATAACCCGCGGGGGTCATACCGAATTCGACGAGAAGGTCTCCGGGACTTCCGCCCCCGTAGGGCAGCCAGCGGCGGGCGAACTCGACGATGCGGTCGTCTTCGACGGCGGAACTCATGTGGTCACTCTCCTGGCGGGTGCGCTGCGGCGAGACGGCTGAGAGCAGCCGCGAGTGGACGGCGGTGGTGGGCCATGGCGTCGGCGTAGAGGCGGCCGGCGCGATACGAGGAACGCACGAGCGGCCCCGCCAGGACGCCGGCGAAACCGATCTCCTCGGCGGCCTTCGAGTGCTCGACGAATTCTTCCGGCGCGACCCACCGCTCGACCGGGTGGTGCCGCGGCGAGGGACGCAGATACTGGGTGATGGTGAGGATGTCGCAGCCGGCATCGTGCAGGTCGGTCATCGCCTGATGCACTTCCTGTGGGGTCTCTCCCATGCCGAGGATCAGATTCGATTTGGTGATCAGGCCGAAGTCGCGGGCGGCGGCGAGCACGCCGAGCGAGCGTTCGTAGCGAAACGCGGGGCGGATCCGCTTGAAGAGCCGCGGCACGGTCTCGAGGTTGTGGGCGAGCACCTCGGGCCGGGAGTCGAACACCTCGGCCAGTAGGTCGGGCTTTCCACTGAAGTCGGGGACGAGGTTCTCGACGCCGGTGCCGGGGTTGAGGGCATGGATCTGCCGGACGGTTTCGGCGTAGAGCCAGGCCCCGCCGTCGGGCAGGTCGTCGCGGGCGACCCCGGTGATGGTGGAGTACCGAAGTCCCATCGCGTGCACGGACTCGGCGACGCGGCGGGGCTCGTCCCGGTCGAGGTCGGCGGGTCTGCCGGTGTCGATCTGGCAGAAGTCGCAGCGGCGCGTGCACTGCCGACCGCCGATCAGGAACGTGGCTTCGCGGTCTTCCCAGCATTCGAAGATGTTGGGGCAGCCGGCTTCCGCACACACCGTGTGCAGTCCTTCGCGTTCGACCAGGCTCTCGAGTTCGGCGTACGCAGGACTCGTCTTGACGCGGGCCTTGATCCAGTTCGGCTTGCGTTCGATGGGGGTCTGCGCGTTGCGGACCTCCAGTCGAAGCAATGTGCGGCCCGACCGGGCCGGCGCCTCGGGTGATGTTCCAGGGGTGGGATTCACGTTTCGTTCGATTCCTGGGCGTGGGGTTCCCGCCGAACCACGGTCCCACGCGGGTCCGCGGTTCGGCGGGGCTTGCTACATGTTGATCGGGCGGCCGAGTGCGGCCAGAACCGATTCGTGCATCGCCTCCGACAATGTCGGGTGCGCGAAGACGACCTCGGCGAGATCGTCGGCGGTCGCCTCCACGGATCGAGCGATACCGAATCCCTGGATCTGCTCGGTGACATCCGGACCGACCATGTGGGCACCGAGGAGTTCACCGCTGTCGGCGTCGAAGATCGTCTTCACGAAGCCGTCGGCTTCGCCGATCGCGAGCGCCTTCCCGGACGCCTGCAGGTCGAACTGCCCGATCTGGAGGCGGCGGCCGGTCGCACGCGCTCGTTCTTCGGTGAGACCGAGGCTGGCGACCTGCGGCCTCGCATAGGTACAGCCCGGAACGTAGTCGCGGTCCAACGGCCGGACGTGATCCGCACCGGCGAGCCTGTCCACACACAGCACGGCCTCGTGGCTTGCCTTGTGGGCGAGGCAGGGTGCGCCCGCCACGTCACCGATCGCGTACACGCCGAATGCGGTGGTGCGACACCACTGGTCGGTGGTGACGAATCCGCGATCGACCTCGACGCCGAGTTCCTCGAGGCCGAGGTCCTCGACGTTGCCCTGGATTCCGGCCGCAACGAGAACCCTGTCCACGGTCGACTCGTCGATCGTTCCGTCGGCCGACCGGACGGCCACGGTGACGGCGTTCGTGCCGACCGTCAGTTCGGACACCGAGGCGCCGGTGTGAATCCTGATGCCTCGCTTCTCGAACTGCCGCCGTACGTGGCCCGCGACGGCGGCATCCTCGACCGGCATGATCTGCGGAGCCACCTCGACGAGGGTGACGTCGGTGCCGAGATCGTTGTACAGACTCGCGAATTCGACGCCGATGGCGCCGGAGCCGATGACCAGCAAGGACTTCGGCAACTCCGACGGGACCAGGGCATCGAAGTACGTCCAGACCCGGTCACCGTCGGGGACGACACCGGGTACCGATCGCGGCCGGGCTCCGGTGGCCAGGATGATGTGGTCGGCCCGGTACTCGGACACCGACTCGTCCGCGGCCGTCACTGCGACGACGCCCTTGTCGAGCAGCCGCGCCGACCCCCGGACGACGTCGATGCCGTTCTTCTTCATCAGGTAGCCGATGCCGTCGGACAGTCGCCCGGACACCGACCGGCTGAACTCGACGAGGCGTCCCATGTCGAATTTTACACCGCTCGCGCTGAATCCGAGCGGACGCAGGTTCGCCAGCGTGTGTGCGACATCGGCGCCGTGCAGCAGTGCCTTGGTGGGGATGCACCCCCAGTTCAAGCAGATCCCGCCGAGCCGGTCCCGCTCGACGACCGCAGTGCGCAGACCGTGCTGCGCGGCGCGGATGGCGGCGACATAGCCACCCGGCCCGCTGCCGACGACGAGGACGTCGTATTTCTCTGTCATGGTGTACCTCTCAGACCAGCATCAGCGCGGGTGACTCGACGAAACGCCGGAGTTCTCGCAGGAAGGTCGCGCCGAGCGCGCCGTCGATCACCCGGTGGTCGCACGAGAGCGTGACGGTGAGCATCGTGCGCGCAACCACCTGACCGTCGACGACGACGGGACGCTCCTGTCCGGCACCGACCGCGAGGATGGCGCCCTGCGGCGGGTTGATGATCGCGTCGAACTCCCGCACATCGAACATGCCGAGGTTGGACACCGTGAAGGTGCCACCCTGGAACTCGTCGGCCGTCAGTTTCCCGGTCTTGGCCTTGGTCACCAGCGACTGCACCTCCCCGGAGATCTCGGCGAGCGTCTTGCCGTCGGCGCCGCGCACGATCGGGGTGATCAGACCCGACGGCAGTGCGACAGCCACCGAGATGTCGGCACTCGCGTAGCGCAGCACCGACTGTGTCGCCTCGTCGAACTGAACGTTGACATCGGGCACCTTCCGCAGCGCCGCGGCACACGCCTTGACGACGAAATCGTTGACCGACAGCTTGACGGCCGGAACGGTCGCATTGATCTTCGTCCGCAAGGCAAGAAGATCGTCGATCTGCAGGTCCGCGGTGAGCCGGAAGTGCGGGGCGCTGCGCTTCGACTCCTGCAACCGCTGCCCGATCGCCCTGCGCATCGCGGTGAACGGAATCGTCTCGAACTCCGCCTCCGCGGCGGGTTCGGGCGCGGCGACGACTTCCGGTTGCAGCCGGAACCGGCGCTCGGCCTCGCGGACGTCGGCCTCACACACCCGACCACGTGAACCGGTGGCGCGGCAGTCGTGCAGATTGATCCCGAGGGACGCGGCCAGACGTCGGGCCACGGGGGTGGCCGGGACGGCGGTGTCGTCCTCGAAGGAACGTCCCGGTACACCCGACCGCGTCGGCGACTGCGGTGGTGCGACGGTTCCACCAGCCGCACGGATCGAGTCGTGGAGATCGGCAACCGAGATCCGGCCCTCCCGGCCGGTCCCCGTCACACGGGCCAGGTCGATCGACAACTCGTCCGCCAGGCGGCGGGCGTGCGGGGTCGCGAACACGTCACCGTTCGTCCGTCCGCGCAGGGCATCGGGAACGATCGTCGCGCCGGGACGTGGACGGGACCCGGTGGCCGCCCCGGTCGCCGGTACCGATTCGTGGGCCGCCGGCGCCGGCGGGCTGCTCTCGAGATCCGGCTGCGCGACGGTGGGCTGTCCGCCCGGTGACCGGCCGGACTCGGCCGGTGCCGGCACCTGATCTGCCCCGATGCCGGCGAGGAATTCCTCGATTTCGGCGTCGGAGACCGCGGCCTCGGCCGACACCGCCAGCACCGCACCGACCGGCAACGTCTCCCCCGCCTTGGCGACGACCCGTCGGAGCACCCCGTCGAACGGCGCCTCCAACTGGTTGGCGATCTTGCTGGTCTCGATCTCGCAGATCAGGTCGCCCTTCGAGAAGGACGCTCCCTCCTCGACCAGCCACTCCGCCACGGTGCCTTCCTCCATGGACAGGCCCCACTTGGGAACTTCGATCAGTTTGATCTCACTCATGTCAGGCACTCACAACCTTGCGGACGGCGGCCTCGATCCGAGCGGCGTTCGGCAGCCACGCCTGCTCGAGGACCGGGGAGAACGGCACCGGGGTGTGCGGCGGGGTGACCAGTTCGATCGGCGCCTTCAGTGACCCGAACGCACGCGTCGCAATCAGCGCGGCGACGTCGTGACCGAACCCGCAGCGCGCCGCGGACTCGTCGGCGATCACAACCCGGCCGGTGGAGGCGACGGATTCGAGGATGCCCTCCTCGTCGAGCGGCGACACCGTGCGGGGGTCGACGACCTCGACGGAGATCCCCTCGGCTGCCAGCTTGTCCGCGGCGGTGTTGGCGGCGTTCACCATCGCCGACAGCGCGATGATCGTGACGTCCGTGCCCTCACGGGTGTAGTTGGCGACACCGAACGGGATCGTGTACGGCTCGTCCGGAACCTCGCCCTTGACGTCGTAGAGTGTCTTGTGTTCACAGAACACGACGGGATCATCGTCGCGAATCGACTGGATCAGCAGGCCTTTGGCGTCGTACGCATTCGACGGGGCGACGACCTTGAGGCCGGGAACGGCGGCGAACACGTTGTACGGTGACTGCGAGTGCTGGGCGGCAGCGGAGAATCCGGCGCCGATCATGCCCCGCACCACCATCGGGGTACGGGCCTTGCCGCCGAACATGTACCGGAACTTCGCGGCCTGGTTGTAGAGCGCGTCGTAACAGACTCCGAAGAAGTCCATGAACATCAACTCGGCCACCGGTCGCAGCCCGGTCAGAGCAGCGCCGGCTGCCATGCCGATGATCGCGGACTCGGTGATCGGGGTGTCGATGACACGGTCGGAACCGAACTCGGTCCACAGACCCTTCGTCACCCCCAGCACACCGCCGAACGCCTCCACCTTCCCGGACTCGAGCTCCGGATTGGTGCCGGCGTGACCGCCGCGCAGGTCCTCACCGATCTGCACGACCGTCGCGTCCCGCTGCATCTCCTGTGCGAGTGCGGCCTTGATCGCTTCGCGATATGTCGTCTTCGACGTGGTCATTTTCGTTCTCTCTCTCAGTACGACACGTAGACGTCGGTCAGCAGGTTCGTCAACGGCGGATACTCGGCAGCGCGCGCCTTCGTGACGGCGACCTCGACCCGTTCACGAGCCTCGGCGTCGATCGCATCGAGTTCCTTCGCGGTGACCTTCTTGCCGTCGACCTTCGCGCGGAACTTCACCAGCGGATCGTGGGTTCTTCGGAGTTCGGCGACCTGGTCCGCGGTGCGGTACAGCTGGGCGTCGCCCTCGAAGTGGCCGTGCCAGCGGTGTGCCACCGCCTCGATGGTGGAAGGACCGCCTCCCCTGCGGGCGCGCTCGACCGCCTCGCGCGCCGCCTCGTGGACCTCGAAGAAGTCGGTACCGTCGACGGTGGTGGCGGGCATCCCGAACGACGCGGCGCGCGCAGCGATACTCGGTGTGCCGACCGCATAGTCGCGGCCGGTGGCCTCACCGAATCCGTTGTTCTCGATGACGAAGACGATCGGCAACTCGAGCACGACCGCCATGTTCATGGCCTCGAACACGGTGCCCTGATTGGATCCGCCGTCGCCGGTGAACGAGGCCGCGACACCGCCGTTCCCCAGGGTCTTGGCGCTCAGCGCAGCGCCGATCGCCAGCGACGGGGCACCGCCGACGATCGCGTTCGCGCCGAGCATGCCCACCGACAGGTCGGCGATGTGCATCGATCCGCCCTTGCCGTGGCACAGTCCGTCGTTCTTGCCGAAGATCTCGGCCATCATCCCGTCGAGGTCACATCCCTTGGCAATGCAGTGGCCGTGTCCGCGGTGGGTGGAGCCGATGTAGTCGGTGTCGTGCAGGTTCTCGCACACACCGACGGCGATCGCTTCCTGCCCCGAGTACAGATGGATGAACCCCGGGATGTCGCCGGTCGCGTTCTCCTCGTGCAACCGGTCCTCGAACTCGCGGATCTCCGACATCTTCCGATACGCGCTCAGTAATGCACTCTTGTTCAGCGCCATTGCTCTCCTCTACTTTCTGCCTGAGGGCCTGCCGCACAGGGCCGAGCCCCGAGCGTGACGAGACTTCGGGACGGTCCTCGTCTCACGCCGTGTAACCCGGGTCACGAATGTAGGGAGAGGGAGCGAGCCCGCTCAACGTTGCGGCGGATTGCAGCCCGGGCTCGGCACGAACACTCGCGGTCGCAGCCGGGTCGGTTGCCGCACGGAACGCGCGCGGGCTGGATACCGCGCATGGAAAAGCGGGAGAGCACTCGGGAAGGGGGCGGATCGATCCGCAGCCGTGACAGGGTCCCCGTGAAGATGACATCGCCGACGACACTTCGATGTGCCCGGTTTGCCGGATTTTTTGTGTCCCTGGTGAATACCGTGGTTCTCCTGACGAACTCGACGTTCGATGGCCACCCGGCGCGTAGCGACGGCCACAGCAGCGAGAATCTGGTGTTTCCGCCGATGCGGTGACCACCGCTGCTACCCGACCGGCCCACGGTCACCCGAGTCTGCTCCCGGACCAGCCCGGGACCGCACCAGCGCCGGGCCCCGGCGCGGGCACGGGATCTACGTTTCCCGCCGCGGCAGCGGATCCGGCAGAGCCGTCCAGCCTGCAGGCCCGGCAAGAAACTCGTCGTCATCGAGGATGCACGCATCCAGCACGTCCTGCAGCCGGGCAGGATCGAGGTCGACGCCGAAGAATGCGATGTCCTGGCCGAAGGCGAGCGATTCCTCCGCGCAGGCGTCGGTGTCGGTGTGCATGGCCGTGAACTGCAACGCGGTGGCACATTGATCCCACAGCACCACCGTGTGGGGGCGCGATGCAAGCTGGCAGAAGCCCACCGCCCGTACCACATTCGCCCCGACAGGCGAGTCCGGACCTGCATCGAACAACGCAGCCAGACGGCCGGGATGAAACGGGCGAAGATTCTGATACCGGAAGGTGGACACCCGTGCGTGGACACTGCGCGGGGCGAAGGTGTCGCTGAGCACGTGCATCCAACCCGCGCGGTTGAGGCTCGCCTCGGCGTCGTCGAATCCGTGCCGATCGAGCGCCAAGGGGGCGTCGGCTCCGAGCAGCACCACCGTCGCCGCCGGGTTCAGGTGCCCGACCAGCGCCACGAGCAGATGGAGATCGTCCACTGCCAGCGATGTCCATGCGGTGAACACCACGACGGTGGCGTGCTCGATCTGCGTCGCGGTCGCCACGAGCGACGCCCCCGGGTTTCGCCTCCGGTACAGGGCAGGGGCAACCAACATATCCCACAATGTCAGGGCGTCGACGGTAGTGACGACCGAGGCGAGGGCGAGGCCCCGGGGATGTTCGTCGCGGGCAGAGACGAATTCGGAGATCACGTGCGGCGCGCCGGCGTCCCCGCGGCACTGCAACAGCGCGTCGGTAGCGGTGACGTCCGCGGCCGAGCGCAGGTGCGGCACGAAGGCGTCGAACTCGACGAGCCGGTCCGCAGCCGACGGGCCCAGAGCGCGGCGCAACGCGACGGCTGCCGCCTGTTGCGTGAATAAGAGGTGCACGCGCAGATAGCGACATCGGCGATCTCGATCACCATCCGTGCGACCGGGCCGCCGGCGACGGCCAGGGCCGGGGGCATCGTCGGTCCCGTCCCGACCATCGCCACCACGCACCCCGTGGGAGTCGGTGTGCGACGTCGAGCGTGGCCTCGGACCTCGCCCTGCGATTCGTCGACCCCGAGTTCGGCGGCGGCCGCTGTCGCCCTCCCCGGAGTGGGCCGGTGCCGTGGTTCCCAGACCATGAATGGAACTCACAGCGAGTCGAGCAGATCCAGCGCCGTCGGAACGGCGGCCGGTGTCAGCACTCCGAGGCCGAACGAGGCCACCGATGCTCCGATCGGCCGGTGGAGCAAAGAGAACACCGCGATACCCAGCAGGATCAGCCAGGCGCCGACCACCGCGACACGGATCGGTGTGACCCCCAGCAGTGCCCCGATGCTGCAGATCCCGCCCGGCAGCACCCATCTCCAGTGCAGATTGCGCTCACAGAACTCCCGGATGCGCGGGTCGGTTGCGCCCCGGGGCGAGTCCTGCCGGTCAGTGGTCGTCGTAGTGCCCCTCGTGCGCGGCGTGCCGGTGCCCCTCGTGGATGTAGTCCATGTGGTCGCCGTGCGGAACGGCCACATGCCCGCAACCCTCGCCATGGGTGTGGTCGTGGCCTGCATGCTCGCGGTGGTCGGTCTCGGTCATCGCAGAACTCCTCCGTCGGGAACCGTCACCCCTCGTCCAGTATCCCACCGCGACCGGGGGCGGACACCCGACTCAAGCACTCACCTCGGGCACTGTTCGCGGGCCGGGACGGAGCGAGGGGTCCGTAGGGCACCGACGCGGCACGCGTCGAAGCGGGACCCTCAGGACGAGACCGGCACGAAGCCCACCACCGCAGCCAGCTCGCGGCATGAGGCCTCGAACAAGTCCCTCAGAGCCACTGACCGCTCTGGACCGACAGCAGCCGGTCCATCGCGTCCGGGGACCACGTGCTCTCGGGCGGTTCGGGCGCCCGGCGGCCCCGGCGCGGGGCGCCGAGTTCGGGGTAGAGGCTGCGGGAGACCTCTCGGGCGGCGTCCACCACGAGGGGTGCGACCCGCTCGAGCTGCGCGGTGCGGGCGTCGCCGCACAGCGAGATCGCGGCGACCGGACCGTCGTGCCCGCGCACAGCGACGGCGACGCACGCGACGCCGCGCACGGACTCGCTGCGCTCGAACGACAGACCGCGCCTCTGCCGGATCCGGCTGAGTTCCTGGTGCAGGGTCGCGAGGTCACCGATGGTGTGCTCGGTGCGGCGGGCCAGGCGCCGCTCGTACAGGTCGTCGACGCGCTCGGGTTCGAGCCAGGCCAGCATCGCCTTGCCACCGGCGGTGGTGTACGCCGGGGCCCGGCCGCCGACCCGCGAGGGCAGCGCCGCGGCGAAGCGGCCGCCGACCTTGTCGAGGTAGACGCTCTCGGCGCCGTCGAGGACGGCGAGGTGGACCACCATGCCGGTCTGCATGTGCAGCTCGTGCAGGAGCGGCGCCGCCGACGCCCGGATCTCCCCGTGGCCACCGTCCCCGCCGCCGAGACCGAGCGCCCGCCGGCCGAGGCAGTAGCCGAAGGATGCGTGGTCGACCCAGTTCAGCTTCACGAGCTGATCGAGGATGCGGTGCACGGTCGAGCGGGGCAGCCGGGTGCGGCAGGCCACCTCCTCCAGCGTCAGGCGCGAGGACCTGCCCTCGAACGCGTCGAGGATGAGCGTCATCCGTTCGACCATCGACGGCGGCACGTCGCGCCGCGGGGCGGTGGTAGCTGTCGGTTCCGTTGCTTCGACGACTGCCATCTGCGGCCTCCCGATACTTCTGCCCCCGGATGGGAGCGGGAAAACTGAAATGAATTCTGAAAGTGTATCAGCTCACTCTCGCCGCCAGTAGTGATCGGCGGCGCGAATCTCCCCCTGCGACCCTGACGCGCCTCGCGTCCGCGGTCGACGCGGATCCCGCTGATCGGAACGTCGGCCGCGACGAAACGATGCCGTCCGGTACAACGGACCGACACCCTCCCAGTCCCGGCAGCGGAGAGGCTCGCATGCGCATCGGAATCGTCAGCCCCGTCGTGGTCCAGCACCCCGGCGTGCACTCACCGTGGGAACGCACCGCCGGCATCGACGACCTCGCCCGGGTGGCCCGAACCGCCGATCTCCTTGGCTTCCACCATCTGACCTGCAGCGAACACGTCGCCGTCCCGGTGGACGTGGCGGCCACCCGCGGGGGCACCTACTGGGACCCCCTCGCCACGCTCAGCTATCTCGCTGCCCGGACGCAACGCATCCGGCTCGCCACTCAGGTGCTCGTCCTGGGTTACCACCACCCGCTCGAGATCGCCAAGCGCTACGGCACCCTCGACGTCCTCAGCGGCGGCCGGCTGACGCTCGGCCTCGGGGTGGGCAGCCTGCGCGAGGAGTTCGACCTCCTCGACGCACCGTTCGAGGACCGGGGCGCCCGCGCCGACGACGCCCTGGCCGCGTTGCGCGCCGCACTGTCCCGACGCCTGCCGGAGTACCACGGGTCCTATTACGAATTCCAGAACCTGCTCGTCGAGCCGCACGCCGTCCAACCCCGCGTCCCGCTGTGGATCGGGGGCCGCACGCTGCGCTCGCTGCGCCGCGCCGTCGCCCACGGCGACGGCTGGGTGCCGTTCGGCCTGCCCCTGCCCGACCTGACCGCGATGCTCGGCCGGGTGGACCTCCCGGAGGGCTTCGACGTCGTCCTCGACACCGGTGCACCCCTCGACCCGCTGGGCGCGCCCGAGCGCACCGCCCGGTCGCTGGAACGCCGTCGCGAGGCCGGCGCCACCGCGGTCGGAGCGACCGTCGCCGCGACCGGCGTCGAACACTACTGCGAACAACTCGAGTGCCTGCGGGCACTCGGCACCGACCTGGGGCTGGACTTCGCCCCGGCCGAACCATCCGAACAGGAGACCCCATGACCGACACCGCAGAGACCGACACCGCAGAGCTCGTCCGGTCCCTCCTCGCCCGCGTCCAGCTCCTCGAGGACAAGATCGCCGTCCAGGAGATCGTCACCGCCTACGGCCCGGCCGTCGATGCCGGCGACGCCGACGCGGTGGGCGAACTGTGGACCGAGGACGCCGTCTACGACGTCGACATGCGCACCATGAACGGCCGCAAGGAGATCATGGAGATGGTGCGCACGCGGCCGCACCAGGACTACATCCACGAAGGATGCGGGCACCTCCTCGATCCCGTGCACATCCGGGTCGAGGGTGACACGGCCGTGGCCACCTGCCATTCGCAGTTGCTGCGCCACGACGAGAACGGCTTCCGGGTCTGGCGCGTGACGGCCAACCGCTTCGAACTCGTCAAGAACGACGGCCGGTGGCGGATCCGCAGACGCACCGCCCGGGTGCTCGACGGCCGCGACGAGTCGCGCGAGCTGCTCGCCCGCGCCGGTCGCTGACCCGCCCCGGACACCGGGAACGGCCGGCCCCGAATGCGGGGCCGGCCGTTCCTCGTCCGACGACGTCAGGCGTCGACGGTCGCGTTCTCGAGCGTCGCCCTCGCCCACCGGTAGTCCGCCTTCCCGGCGGGCGAACGCAGCACCTCGGGAACCGGCACGATCGTCTTCGGGATCTTGTACCCGGCGATCAGGGTCCGGCAGTGGTCGGCCAGTTCCGTGGCCGTGGGCGCGTCCACACCGGGACGGAACTGGACGGCCACCGAGACCCGCTCGCCCAGAAGCGGATCCGGGATCCCCGCCACCACCGCGTCGAGGACGGCCGGATGGCTCTTGACGGCTTCCTCCACCTCCTCCGCGTAGACCTTCTCGCCGCCGGTGTTGATGCAGGCCGACCCGCGGCCGAGCACGACGATCGCACCGTCCGGCTCCACGGTGGCCAGGTCCCCGAGCAGGCACATGCGCACACCGTCACACTCGGGGAACGTCGCCGCGGACTTGTCCGGGTCGTTGTAGTAACCGAGCGGGACGTGGCCGATGCGGGCGAGGTAACCGATGGTCTCCGAGCCGGGCTCGACCTCGGCCAGATCCGTGTCGACCACCCGCAGCGTCGGCGACGGGGAGATCCGCGCACGGCCGTCGGAGCCGGCGTCGAGGGTGCCGGTCGCGCCCGCCTCCGACGAGCCGAAGGAGTTGCGCAGGTAGACGTTCGGCAGCAGCTCCGCCAGGTGTGCGCGCACACTCGCCGACCACAGCGCCCCGCCGGAGCCGATGACCAGCAGAGAGCTCAGATCGAACTCCGTGCCGCGGGCGGCGACCGCGTCGGCCAGCGGCCGGCTGATGGCGTCGCCGACCACCATCACGATCGCGATCCGGTGCCGGTCGATCAGGCGCAGCGCCTCGATCGGATCGAACGACCGCATCAGCACCTGCTTCGCACCCGTGAACAGCCCCATCAGCACCGAGTACATCGCGGCCCCGTGCATGAGCGGCGCCGTGACGAGATAGGACATCGGGTGCTCGTTGGCCGCGGCGGCCGCGGCGAGATCGGCAGGGCTGCGGTGCGGTTCGCCGTAGGGGTTGCCGCCGGCCAGCGCCGCGAAGTAGAAGTCCTCGTGCCGCCACATCACGCCCTTGGGCATGCCCGTCGTGCCGCCGGTGTAGAGGATGTACCGGTCGTCGCCGTCCCGCGCACCGAAATCCCTCTCCCCCGAGGCGCTCTCCACCGCCTCCGCGTACCGCGCCACGGTCGCGTCCACAGCTGCCGCGGCCTGCTCGAGCGCCGCCGTCTCGGCGCTTCCGACGACGGTGATGTGCCGCAGCCGTGAGGTGTGCGGCACGGCCTGCGCCGCGACGTCGGCGAACTCGTCGTCGACCACGAGTGCCACGAGGTCCGCATCGGTGTAGAGGTGCACGAGCTCGGCACCCACGTAGCGGAAGTTGATGTTCACGGGCACCGCGCGAATCTTCAAGCAGCCCAACATGACCTCCAGGAACTCGAGGCTGTTGCGCATGTGCAGGCCCACATGATCACCTGCCGTCACTCCGACGGCCGCGAGGTGGTGCGCGGCCCGATTGGCGCGCGCGTCGAACTCGGCGTACGTCCGGGACTCGTCCCCGCAGATCAGGGCCGTCCGGTCGGGTATCGCATCGACGACGGCCTCGGTGAGATCGGCCAGGTTCAGAGACATCGCGGGTCCTTCCGGGGTTCGTGGGTGGGGCAGGACGCGCACGACCACGCGATCGTCGCGGGTGTGCCGCGGATCACAGCAAATTCAGTAGAACATATTCCTGTTCCGGGATCAACGGCCGGATGATGACGCGAAGGCCAGGCCCCACGGTTGCCTGCGGACTTAAGGGAACACCCTCGGCTCGCGAGAGTGCGGCCGGAGAACACCCTTGTGCAGGTACTAGAATGAATACTAGTTTTCAGTCACCGTTCTGCACTCCCGCACGGACCCAAGGAGCCCATCATGACCCAGAACCTGACCCTCGACGGCCGCGCCGCCGTCGTCACCGGAGCAGGCGCCGGCCTCGGCCGTGCCGAAGCCCTCGCCCTCGCCGACGCCGGGGCCGCCGTCGTCGTCAACGACATGGGCGCCGCCGCCCACGACGTCGTCGACGAGATCCGCGCCGCCGGAGGCCGCGCCGTCGCCGTCACCGGCGACGTCTCGGACTGGGCGCTCGGCGAGGAACTCGTCCGCACCGCGGTCACCGAGTTCGGATCGATGGACATCCTGGTCAACAACGCCGGCATCCTGCGCGACAAGATGATCTTCAACCTGTCCGAGTCGGACTGGGACGACGTGATCCGGGTGCACCTCAAGGGCCACGCTGCGACGTCGCGCGCCGCGGCCGTGCACTGGCGGCAGGCGTCGAAGGACGCGAACGGCCCCGTCTACGGCCGCGTGATCAACACCTCCTCCGAGGCGTTCCTGTTCGGCTCGGCCGGGCAGCCCAACTACTCGGCCGCCAAGGCCGGCATCACCGCCCTGACCCTGTCGACCGCCCAGGGCCTGTCGCGGTACGGGGTGCGGGCCAACGCCATCTGCCCGCGCGCCCGCACGGCCATGACTGCGGACGCATTCGGCGAGAACAACACCGGCGCGTCGGGTCTGGACCCGCTCGCGCCCGAGCGAGTGGCCACCCTGGTCCGGTACCTCGCCTCCCCCGCCTCCGACGAGGTCAACGGTCAGGTCTTCGTCGTGTACGGCAAGATGGTCGCGCTCATGGAGGCCCCCAAGGTCGAGCACCGCTTCGACGCCGCGGGCTCCGCGTTCACCGTCGACGAACTCGGTGACCAGCTCTCGTCCTACTTCTCCGGTCGCGGCCCGTACGAGACCTACGCCGCCTACAGTGTGGCCGAACTGGAGAAGGTCGCGCTCGCCACGGGCGACCCCGTCGGCGCATGAGTGGAAGGGACGTGGCCGTGAAACTGCGCGGGAAGACCGCCGTCGTCACCGGCGGTGCGGGCGGGATCGGCCGCGCGGTGACCCGCGTGTTCGTCCGCGAGGGCGCCCGCGTGCTGTTCGTCGACGTCGACGACGATCGGGGGCGCGCGCTCGAGTCCGAGCTGACCGGGGCCGGCGGTGAGGCGAAGTTCCTGCAGGCCGACATCTCCCGGCGCGAGAGCGTGGACCAGATCCGCGACGCCGCCGTCGCGGCGTTCGGCGGCATCGATATCCTGGTCAACAACGCGCACGCGTCGCGCCAGGCACTGCTGGTCGAGCACACCCCGGAGATGTTCGAGCTGTCGTTCGGCACGGGGTTCTACCCCACCGTGCACCTCATGCAGGCCTGCTACCCGCAGCTCAAGCAGGCCCGGGGTTCCGTCGTCAACTTCGGCTCCGGGTCCGCCCTCGACGGCATGCCGACGCAGACGTCGTACGCGGCGGCGAAGGAGGCGATCCGGGCGGTCAGCCGGGTGGCCGCGAACGAATGGGCCGCCGACGGCATCCGCGTCAACGTCGTGTGCCCGTTCGCCGCGACCGAAGGCGTGCAGGCCTGGCAGCAGGCGTTCCCCGACCGGGCGGCCGCCGCGGCGGCGAAGGTGCCGTTGCAGCGCATCGGCGACCCGGAGACGGACATCGCGCCGGTGGTGGTGTTCCTCGCCTCCGACGACTCGAAGTACATGACGGGGCAGACGCTGATGGCCGACGGGGGCAGCATCAAGCTGCGGTGAGCGGGGTTCCCTCGCGCCGGGTTCCATCGCACTGAGTGGGACACCCGATCGACAGGGGCGGTGCCGCGTGGAAATCTGCGTCCTACAGGCCCGCCGGCCGGTGTCGTACCCGGCCGGCGGGCCGCTTCCATACCCGGTCTGCCGCACGGCAGCCACGTCCGTACCGTCCGAGAGAGGGTTTCGACCGCCTGGCTTTCGCCTCCCCCCTCTTCCGCCCGCTCCGTGTGCGTTCGCTCGAGTTGGCGAACCGCATCGTGATGTCACCGATGACGCGGTCGTACTCGATCGACGGTGTGCCGGGTGAGGACGTCGCCGCCTACTACCGGCGGGGGGGCGCGGGGGGGGCGGGGC
>NZ_AJFC01000120.1:0-39856 GCF_000256505.1 Rhodococcus sp. P14
TGATCGTCACCGAGGGTGTCGCCATCGATCACCCGACGGCCGTGGACAATCCGCGTGTTCCGCGCATGCACGGCACCGAGGCACTCGCGGGGTGGCGCCGGGTCGTCGACGAAGTACACGACGCCGGGGGCCGGATCGTCCCGCAGTTGTGGCACGTCGGACCGTTGTGGGGCGCGATGAGCGCGGTCGATCCCGCACTGAAGCCGATGCGTCCGTCGGGCAGCTGGGGCACCCTGGGCATCACCTCGTACCCGGAGGACTACGTCGCGTGGGCCACCCGGCCGACGGAGGCGATGACCGAGCAGGACATCGCCGACGTGATCGCGGCCTACGCTCGCGCCGCCGCCGCAGCCGCCGAGGCCGGATTCGACGGCATCGCGCTGCACGGCGGGCACGGCTACCTGCTGGACTCGTTCCTGTGGGAGGGCACCAACACCCGGACCGACGCGTGGGGCGGTGACCTCGAGCGGCGCACCCGATTCCCCGCGGCCGTCGTGGCGGCCATCCGCGCCGAGATCGGCGACGATCTGCCCATCGTGTTCCGCTTCTCGCAGCACAAGCAGCAGAACTACACCGCGCGCATCGCCGAGACGCCCGACGAGCTGAAGGTGATCCTCGGCGCTCTCGTCGAGGCCGGCGTCGACATCCTCGACGCGAGCATCCGCCGTTTCGACACCCCCGCCTTCGAGGGCAGCGACCTCTCGCTCGCCGGCTGGGCCAAGCAGCTGACGGGCGTGACCACCATGGCCGTCGGCAGCGTCGGCATCGGCAAGTCGCTGCGGGAGAGCCGGATCAGCGGCTCGGCACCGATCGACGACAACGTCCACGAGGTGGAACGACGGATCGACAGCGGCGAATTCGACCTGATCGCCGTCGGCCGCCTGCACCTGGCCGACCCGGCCCTCGCGACCACCCTGCAAGCCGGGGGGCCGCTGCCCGAATTCGACCGCGCGATCCACGAAGCGTCGCTGACCTGACCCGAACGGGGCGGGTGCGCGGCGGTGACGACAGGAGGCCTCCATGGGATCCTCGTTCCCCGAGCAACTTTCCGCTGTGCTCGATCGGCAGCGCCGGACGCCGTCCACGGCGTCGGCCACCGATCCGGGCCACCGGGTCCGGCCCGTCCGCGCCATGATCGATCTGCTCGTGCAGCACCACAAGCCGCTCACCGAGGCGGTCCACGCCGACTTCGACGGACAACTGCCGACCCACGTGGTCATGGACGACATCCTCACGTCCCTGACGGCACTGCACCGGGTGCGGGAGTCGTTGGAAGGCTGGGGTAGCGCCGGTCGGCCCACCTACCGGATACCCGGGCCGTCGGGGGCGCTGTGGCACTGCGGCCCGCACCACGACGCCGGGACGGTGGCCATCGTGGGAAGCCGCACCGCACCCCTGTTCTCGCTGCTGGGACCGTGGGTCAGCGCGATCGGCACCGGCCACCGCGCCGTGCTGATGCCGGCCCACGGGCTGCCGCGCACGGTGCGAGTGCTGGCGGACGCCGCCGAGTCCCTCCTCGACCCCGCCCACATCGCGGTGCTCGTCGGGATCGAGAACCACGACGATCAGATCACCGCCGACCGCTTCGACCACGTCGTGGTCACCGGCGAGCACCACGCGTCGCCGCCCGGCGGGACCGCGACGACGTCCGTGCTGCGCCCCGGCGCTGCGGGACCGGTGAGTCCGCACCGGCGCACGTTCGCCGACGCGCTTGCGACGACGTACGCCGCGCTGCTGCCCGCCGTCACCGACCACCCCGGTCTCGTCGTGACCGTCGCCGACCACCCGGGCAGCTGCCCGGTCCTGCGCTTCACCCGCCCCGGAGCGGCCTCGTCGCCGACCGATCAGTGGGACGACGAGCGCGCGCCGGACGTCGAGCGATGGAGAATGCCCGCATGAGCAGCCCACTCGAGGATCGCCTCGCGCTCACGGACGTCGTCGCACGGTACGCCCGTGCCGTCGACCGCCGCGAGCCGGCCGTGCTGCGTTCGCTCTTCACCGACGACGCCGAGTTCGTGCAGCCGCCCGGGCTGGTCCGTCGCGGACACGACCCGGTGCTCACCGGTGCCGGACCGATCGCCGACGGGGTGCTCGCCGCGGTCGCGCACCTGCACTCCACACGCCACGTCCTCGGCCAGCACGTGATCGACCTCGACGGCGACCGCGCCCGGGGCGAGCTGTACTGCGAGGCGCACCACGTGTACCCGAGCGGCGACGGCTACCGGGACTACACGGTGTCCGTCCGCTATCGGGACGAGTACCGGCGCGAGCCGGACGGCTGGCGCATCTCGCGCCGGGAACTGGTCGTCGATCTCACCGCCGACCGTGAAGTGACGTTGCTCCGATCCGAGTGAGGGGGAAACCTTCGTGACACAGACCGACGCGGGCCTGACACTGAGCGCCGCGGAACAACTGCTGGCCGTCGAGGAGATCAAGCGGCTCTTCGCCGCACGGCTGCGGGTGATGGACACCAAGCAGTGGGATCTGTACCCCACCCTGCACACCGAGGACGTAGTGAGCGAGACCTGGGGCGGTCTGCCCGAGGACACCCAGCCGCGCACCGGTGGACGGTCCAATCGGGTCGTGGGCCGCGAACCGTTGCGGCGCGCCATCGAGAACCTGCTCGACGGAGGCACTCCGGTCACCAGTGCGCACCACGGTCACACTCCCGAGATCACCCTCACCGGCGACACCACCGCGACCGCCATCTGGGCGATGGAGGACGAACTGTGGTGGACGAACGGGACCGTCGAGGAACACCTGCACGGCTGGGGCCACTACCACGAGGAGTACCGGAAGGTCGACGGCGTGTGGTTGATCAGCTACCGCAAGCTCACCCGGCTGCGGCAGGTGCACACACCCGGGTTCTTCGACTTTCTGAAGCCGCTCCGGTAGGACTTCGCCGGTTGCCGTCTCGGGGATCGAGATGGTGACGGAGCGCCTTTCGCGGTAACGCGTCTCGTCGGTTCACCGGCTCTCGGTCCTCGTCGACACGCCACGGATGGCCCAGCAATTCTCTTGCGGAGCCGAGGGCAGCGCACGTGGAACGTCTTCGTGACGTCTCTGGCGGAAATCGCTCCAGAGCAACGGAATTGCTGCCACCGAGCACATTGCGCTCGCCCCTACCTCCCCAGTCTCCGCTGCGGCGGAACAGGATTCGGCTCTTCGACCACTCGAAGAAGTGCGTGGCACCCCTGACTTCGGAACTGTTCGGGAACCTGCAATTAGGACGGATGCGACTCTGCGGCCAATGCGTCGGCCAAGACCCGGACCCGTCCACGATCACTGCCTTCCATGCGTAGGCTGTCGCCCAACGGATCGTTCATCGCACACGCCGACACCACCGCGTCGTCGAGGTGCCGCGCTCGGTCCCGTGCGTCCTCCTTGTAGGCAGCACCTTTCAGCACCAGCGCACCGAGGACGTCAGGAACGCTCAGCCGGATCGATCCGTCGTCGTACTCGACGATGCAGTCGACGGTCTTGCGGAGAGCCGAAGTTCCTGCAGGCACGGCGAATACCTCACGGCCGGCCACCTTCGGTCGATGACGGGGCGCGAGATCGTCCGGGACAGTTCCGCTACCTGGGGTCACGGCGGCGTCCACCCGCCGACAGGAGCCGGCACTTCCCATCTCGGCCGGTCACCGGACGTCATCGAGCAAATTCTGTAGCACCCGCGTGCCGGCGCTACGCTCGCGAGTGTCGAGAGAGTCCATCAGATCCACTGCGACAGCTGCCAGCGGCACCTCTCCCCCACGAAAGGCATCCGCGATCGTCACCGCCCGCACAGTGATGTCACCATCCCCGTCGACGGTCAAACCGAAGTGATCGACAAGACCGTCGTACTCCTCCGCCAGTACATATCCGTCGATTCCTCTCCGGCTCGCAGCCAAACCGAACTTGCTCGCGACGGGGCGTCGTACCAGCGCGCTTGCGCCGGTCAGCACCAGATACTCGGAGAGGTTCGCCGCGCTGCCGGCCCATCCACGCATGCGATGAACCGCCGCACGGCGACGCGCGAGAAATGCGACTTCCTGCGCGCTGGATCGCCGGAGCCGGTGCTTGAGCCGGGCCATCTGCGCCGCCGGTATCCAGTCCACGTCCTCCCCGGACAGCAGCGTCAACGCCGCCCAGGCGACGTCTTCGTTCCAGGGCCGCCCGCGGACCGGGCGCAACTGTGCACGACGGTGCACCGAGCCGGCATCCAGGAGCAGCATGTCACCGATCTCACGCGCTACCACCACTTCGCCGGCGCGAGCCAAGCGGGCGACCTGTCGCCTGCTGACTCCCAGTTCGACAGCTGCGGCCGCTACGGACATCTCCTTCACTCATATATAGTCTCGACTGCGACCATATAACGCAATATTTCCACTTCAATCCCGTTTCTATTCCACCTCTGCAGCGCAGGCGGATCCCCACTCGCACCGGGCCGTCGAACATGGCACGACATGGGGGATGCCACGCGGGAGCGCCTCGATCGCGGCACCGGTCGGGACGAACCGGGGGTCACGCCAGATGCTGCCGGGGAGCGAGCTTCCGGTCGGCTCGGTCCACGGCGGCCCACACCGCGCCGATCTCCTCGTCGTCGGGATCGATGCACCCCTCGCACGCGAGCAGGTTCAGCTCGAGGAAGCCGTCCGACCGGTTCGCCGGGCCGGCCGCGAACACCATCGGGAGCAGACCGCGGACGCGGTCGGCGCCTTCGTGGAGTGCACGTCGAAAATGTCGCACCGGCAGCATCAGGGCACCGAGCCCTCGTAGCACCCTTCGGACAGATCGGCGTGGCATGCGCGTCAGGTGTATGAGGCAGGAGTCGGCCCTGTAGGCGTGCCGGCGCGGGCCTGCCGCCGCAGCGTCTCCAGGTTCTGTCGCATCTGTGGCCGCATGTCCTGGTGCTGCGGATGCAGGCGGGAGTAGAGCGCGAGCAGGGGGCGGTACGGCAGTACGTCGATCCGGTACGAGTGCGTCACCCGGGTCCCGTCACCGTCGGTCCGGAACACGTAGGACCAGGTGGTCGAGTCGTGGTAGAGCGGGTTGCGCCGGTCCGAGACGGTGTGGAATTCGAACCTCTCGCCAGGATCGGCGGCGGTCACCTCGCAGACCCGGGACCAGCGGGTGTGATGGGCGCGGTTGCGTCCGCGGAAGCGGGCCCCCACCGTCCCCGGCGATCGTCCCGGCAGCCACTCGCAGCTGCGGCACTCGGGGCTGCGCTCCCCGATGCGCGTGACGTCGGCGACCGCGTCGTACAGCTGCCGGGCCGGGGTGTCGATCCGCAGTTCCACCGACCCCTCGGTGCGGGGCGGCCGGTGCAGCCGCGGGCCGACATCGACGTCGGCGCCCCACCGAGCGGCGCATGCCCGCCGATACGGTCGTGCGAACGCATGCCGCAGCAGGAACCGAGTAGCGGGGCCGACCTTGCCGACGGCGACGTCGTAGTCTTCCCGATCGACCCCGTCGACCACCCAGTGAGCTTCGATCCCCAACTCCCGCTTCGCCTTCGAGGCAATGAACACCTTCTGCTCCACCTCGTCCCACTGACGACGGGTCAGGGTCCGGGCGACGACCGGCATCATCTCGTCCTCTTCGCGCTGCAGATGCGGCAGCAGTACCTGTTCGAGTGCGGTGAGGGCATGCACCAGATCTTCTCGGGCCGCGGGATCGGCACGGTAGTCGGTGGCCGCAGCGGTCACCCGTTCGATCTCGGGGCCGATCCGCGCATGGTCGGCGTCCATCTCGTCGAGCAGGGCCTCGGCGGCCGGGTTCACGGCGCGCACCAGGGGCCACAGTCCCTGATCCTCGCCGCTGTGGTGCAGGTGCAGGAACTGCATCATCCACACCAGATGATCGGCCAGGGCGACCCGCTGGGTCCGTTCGGGCGCAGGCGCGGTACGCAGTACCTGGGCGGCGCGCGTCAGATCGCGGCGCAGCGCGCTGTGCACGACACGCATGATCCGCGTGTCGGCGGGGGGCAGAGTGTCGGTTGTCATGTTCGTCTCCAGCCACGGGCACCCGAGTCTCACCCCGGGCGATCGAGAATTTCTTCGATGCGGTCGATGAGCCACGCCTCGTAGCGGACCCGACTCCAGCCGCATCCTTCGATGAAAAGGGCGTAGACCTGGTCCCCGGCCTGAACCCACAACTCGTCGACCTGACCGGGATCCGGGTGGCGGCCCAGAATCACGCCGGCGACGTCGGCGATCGAGAGCCTGCGTTGCCGCTCCAGATCGGCAACCACCGCGGCGAGCGCGGGATCGACCGTCGCCCCCTGGCGCAGTGCCGCGGCCAGGCGATGGAGGCGCTCGTTGATCAGGGCAATCATGCGCGCGGTGATCTCGATGCGCTCGCCGGTCGTTCGTCCGGAACCGATCTCCGTGTAGGCGGGCCGGGCGGCCAATGGCACCGGCGCGTCGTCGCCGACGACGGCGACGTCCAGCGCCGACTTCAACAGATCCGCCTTGGATCCGAACGTTGCGTAGACGGTTTCGACGGACACCCCGGCGGTCCGCGCGACCTCGCGCATCCCGGTGCCGACCCAGCCGCGCTCGGCGAACAAGCGGGCGGCGGCCTCGAGCACGACCCTCCGCGTCTGGGCTGCCTGCATCCGGCGCAGCGAAGAGCGGTACCGGCGAGTTCCGGAGCCGCCGGCCGTCGAGTCGTACTCGACCGTGGCCATTCTCCGATTCTAGAACGTAGGCGTTTTCGATACAATACTGTTCCAGTGATTTCCGTGCCCCGCTCGAATCCGAATGCACCCCCAGCACCACCCCTTTCGCCAGCCTGGGCGGCACACTGGTCCGGGACGGCCGAACGGACCATCGACTGTTCGACGGCCGGTCGGCCGCAATCCCGTTCGCACACAGTGACATACACTGCACTACGCCGGTGCAGCAACAGATCCGTGGTGATCGCCGGCTCCCCGATCGGGGTGCCGAACTCGAACTCACGCCCCGCGGCCGAAGGGTGGTCGCTGTCGCCGCGGCCGATGCCCTCGAGCGTCGGACCCCACGGTGAGCGCCAGACACTTCCGGACGTCCGTAGACGGAGCGATGCACGTCTGCGCCGTCATGATCGGGACGAACGGTAGTCTCGAACCGTGCAGGAGGCTGCGAGGTTTCACGTGCGGGAACCGGAGCCCGCCGATGCCGAGGCGATCGCTCGAGTGCAGGTCGCCACCTGGCAGGCAACCTACGGCAGCCTCCTCCCCAGCTCGTACTTCGACGCCACCGCGCTCGAGCAGCGCACAGCCATGTGGCGCTCCGTACTGAACGGGCTGCACCGTCCGCCACGACTCCGCGTCGCCGAAACACACGGAGACATCGTCGGGTTCGCTGCTGCCGGCCCACCGATCGAGGACGACGACCCCGTCCGAGACCTCCAGCTCTACACCCTCTATCTCCTCCCCGAACACCACGGAAGCGGTGCCGGGCAACTACTTCTCGATGCCGTTCTCGTCGGAGAACCCGCTCAACTGTGGGTTGCCGAGGACAATCCCCGCGCCCACAGCTTCTATCGCCGTAACGGGTTCATGCCCGACGGTACGGAGAAGATCTTCCCGCACGCCCCTCTGGTCGCGGTCCGACTCGTCCGATAGCTGCCCCTCATACCGAGCAAGTGATGCGCACACGCCGCCCGATGCGGGCATCACTTGCCACCGCACATGCAACAACGACTCCGCCCCGAGTGGCGGTGGCGCCCCGCCGACCGGCTCGTAACACGTGGACGTGATTGCGAACTGGACGCTTGTCACGATCACCGGACGGGGGCCCGGCACGGCCGGTACCGGCCCGAGTGGCCCGGTTCCGACGACTGCACCTGTCGCCTACGCAATACCCGGCCGCTGGGACACCGATCCGGTGCGACAATCCAGGTGTCGAAGGGAGGCGCGAGATGACCCAGACACGATCGGTGATCGGGGACAGCGTCGAGGAGTCGATCGGCGGCGGCGAGGACGTCGCGCCGCCGCGGCTCGGGGCGGCCGTCGGTGCCCTGGCCGACGTGTTCGGTCACGGCCGGACCGTGGCCCGGCACGGCGCGGCGTTCGGCAAGGAACTGGCGAAGATCGCCGCCGGTCGATCCACGGTGGCCCCCGCCGAGGGGAACCGCCGGTTCGCCGATCCGGCGTGGAGCACGCACCCGGCCTACCGCCGGCTCGAGCAGACCTACCTGGCCGCCACCGACGCCGTCGACGGCGTCGTCGCCGACGTCGGCCGCGGCATCGACCCACGCCGGGCCGCCGAGGCCAAATTCGCCGCCGACATCCTCACCGCCGCCCTGGCGCCGACGAACTACCTGTGGACCAACCCCGCCGCGCTGAAGGAGGCGTTCGACACCGCCGGCCTCAGCCTGGTGCGCGGCACGAAGCACTTCGTCTCCGATGTGGTCGAGAACCGGGGCATGCCGTCGATGGTCCGACGCGGCGCCTTCACCGTCGGCACCGACCTGGCGGTGACCCCGGGGGCGGTGATCTCCCGCGACGAGGTCGCCGAGGTGCTGCAGTACACCCCGACCACGGCGACGGTCCGCCGCCGGCCGGTGCTCGTGGTGCCCCCGCCCATCGGCCGGTACTACTTCCTGGACCTGCGCCCGGGACGCAGCTTCGTCGAGTACAGCGTCGGCCGCGGCCAGCAGACCTTCCTGCTGTCGTGGCGCAATCCCACCGCCGAGCAGGGTGACTGGGACTTCGACACCTACGCCGGGCGGGTGCTGCGCGCGATCGACGAGGTACGGGAGATCACCGGCAGCGACGCGGTGAATCTGATCGGCTTCTGCGCCGGCGGGATCCTCGCCACCACGGTGCTCAACCATCTGGCCGCCCGGGGCGACGACCGGGTGCACAGCATGGCGTATGCGGTGACGATGCTCGACTTCGGCGATCCGGCACTGCTCGGCGCGTTCGCCCGGCCTGCCCTGATCCGGTTCGCCAAGGGCCGGTCCCGCCGCAAGGGCCTCATCAGCGCCCGGGACATGGGCTCGGCGTTCACCTGGATGCGCCCGAACGATCTGGTGTTCAACTACGTGGTCAACAACTACCTCATGGGGCGCACCCCGCCGGCCTTCGACATCCTCGCCTGGAACGCCGACGGCACCAACCTGCCCGGCGCCCTGCACGGGCAGTTCCTCGACCTCTTCCGGGACAACCTGCTCGTCGAACCCGGCGCGTTCACCGTGCTGGGCACGCCCCTCGACCTGACGTCGATCACCGTACCCACCTTCGTCTCGGGCGCGATCGCCGATCACCTGACCGCGTGGCGCAACTGCTACCGCACCACCGAGTTGCTCGGCGGCGACACCGAGTTCGTGCTCAGCTTCTCCGGGCACATCGCCAGCCTGGTCAACCCGCCCGGCAACCCGAAGGCGCACTACTGGACCGGTGGCACACCGGGCCCGGACCCCGATGCCTGGCTGAAGGGCGCCGAGCGGCAGCAGGGCAGCTGGTGGCAGGCCTGGGCCGACTGGGTGCTCGCCCACAGCGGGGAGGAGATGCCCGCGCCGAGCGCGCCCGGCAGTGCCCGGCATCCCCCACTCGAGGCCGCCCCCGGCCGATACGTACGCGACCTACCCCCCGACTGAACGTGTCTCTCACGGATCACATCTCGGTGACGACACGATGCATGTCGGGGCCGAGGGGCCGTCGGTGATGTCGCGGTAGCGCCGGCGTCACGGCCGCGACGAGCCGTGCTCACCGTGGAGGTGGGCACGCTCGCCGTCGTGGTCGAAGATCGTGAGAATTTCCACCGGACCGTCGTGGGCACCGATGACGTGCGGGACCATCGTCGAGAACGCGGCGGCCTCGCCGGTCCGCACCAGCACCGTCCGCTCGCCCAATTGCAGCCGGGCCGTGCCGGCGAGCACGGTGAACCACTCCCGGCCCGGATGCACCGCCGCCGCACCGGTTCCGGTGGGCCGGTCGGGGGTGATGCGCATCTTGGCCACCGTCACGCCGTGCAGGGCCCGCTCCCGGGACAGCAGCCACGTCGTCACCCCGGGCATGTGCTCGGGCTGCGGCCGGATCACCACGTCCTCGTCCTCGGCGGATTCGACGAGCTGATCGAGCGTGGTGCCCAGGGCCCGGGCGATCGGCACCAGTTGATCGAGAGCGATCCGGCGGTTGCCGGTCTCGATGCGGCTCAGCGTCGACGGGCTGAGCCGGCAGCGGGCCGCCAGCGAATCGAGCGACCAGCCGCGGGCCAGGCGCAGGCTGCGGATGCGGCGGCGGATCACGGCGTCCAGATCTTGCGTCATACGCAAGATGGTATGCGTCATAGGCACCACGGCCGCTACCGTGAGCGACATGACGCACCACACCCACTCTCCGGGCCACCCGCACACGCATCACGAGGCCGGCCTGGCGGACCTCCTCGACCTCGACGCCGAGGTGCTCGGCGCGTATCTGGACGAGGTGACGGCGTGGGCCGAACCGTACGCCCCGGTCCGTCCCCGGGTGATCGCCGATGTGGGGGCGGGAACCGGAACCGGCAGCGTGGCCCTCGCCCGTCGATTCCCCGACGCGGAGATCGTCGCGGTCGACCGGTCGGCATCGATGCTCGACCGCGTCCGCGCCACCGCCCGCGAACACGGCCTCGCCGAACGCATCCGGACCGTCCTCGCCGACCTGGACACCACCCGGCTTCCGGTCGACGAGGTCGACCTCGCGTGGGCGGCCTCGTCGCTGCACGAGGTCGCCGACCCGGATCGGGTGCTGCGCGACCTCCACGCCGGCCTGACGCCCGGCGGGTTGCTCGTCGTCGTCGAGATGGACGAGCTGCCGCGCTTCCTGCCCGACGACACCGGACAGGACCGGCCCGGCCTCGAGGAGCGCTGCCTTCGGGCGCTCACGGAGGCAGGGTGGAACGCCCACCCCGATTGGCACGCCCATCTCGAGCGCGCCGGGTTCGAGGTCGCCGACCGGCAACGGTTCTCGACGGAAGCCACTGCGGCACAACCGAGCACGGTGCGGTACGCATCGACCTACCTGGCCCGCATCCGCGACGCGCTCGACGATCGGCTGGACAGGGACGACCTCGACCGGCTCGATCGCCTGCTGTCGCCCGGCAGCCCCGAACACCTGGCGCGGCGACCGGATCTGACGGTCCGCAGCGTCCGCACGGCGTGGGCCGCCCGGCGGCCCTGACCCGACACCGTCCGCTTCGGAGGGCGAACAGTGCGCGACTACCTGCGTGGCCTGTCCCCGAAGGGCAGCACACCGTCGACGTCCGCGATCTCGAAACCGAACCGCACGTCGTCGCCTAGTCGGGCGGCGTACACCTTGCGAATCCCGGCCGGCAACGGCGGCAACGGAACCCGCCGAGCCGCGACGACCGGTACGAGCAGGCCGTAGCAGCGCAGGCGCAGCAACTCCACGTAGGCGACGTCGTCGACGACCGCCCCGTCCACGACGGCGCTGACGTTCAGCCGACGGTGATCGGCGCGGATGTCGTCCCCGCGACTCAGCCGCCACGGCGTGTCGAGGGAGTTGAACCAGTCCAGCACGACGGTGATCGGTGCGACGCCCTGCACGTCGAGACGCGCCGCGCTGATCCGGGTGGACAAGCCCGGCACGTTCCGCAGCCCGTGTGCGGTCACCGTCAGGCTGTCGATGCGCCGGTCGTCCCAGTCGAGTCGGCTCAGCCGCACGCGGGCGCGCAGATGCGCGCGGTCACGACGGATTCGGACGCCGTCGACGACGGCACGCAGCGGCGCTCCCTGCACGGTCGTCTCGACCGGACGGCCGGCGTACCGGAGGGCGAGACCGCGGCCGAGCAGGTCGACGAGGGTGTCGGGGACCAGCGCGGTGACAGTGCCCGCGCCGAGTTCGGCGAGCGGCTGCATCCATGCACGTTCCACCCCGGCATGATGCCACCGCACCGCAGGTCGTGGTGGGACCGTCGCTCTAGGCTGCCGCCTCCCGCAGCACCGTGACGAGCGTCGCGAGCCGGTCCGCGGCCCGGTCCGGATCGGGATGCACCATGGTCAGCGGGACCATCACATCGGTGACGCCGACGGCAAGGAGCTCTTTCACCGCCCGAGCGGTCTCCGGCACGGCGATCTCGCCGCTCGCCTCGTGCACCACCTGCAGCCGCCCGCGGATCTGCAGGTGGTCGGGGTCGCGTTCCTCCCGCTCGAGCGCGGCACGGAGCAGGTCGCGGCCCCGTTGCAGCTCGTCCGGTCCGGCACCCATGATCGGGATCCACCCGTCGCCCCATCGGGCGAGCCGGCGGATCACCGGTTTCGACAACGATCCCGAGACCCAGACCGGGATCCGCCGGTCTCCGGGGCGCGGCGAGCAGTACACCTCGGTGAAGGCCACGCTGGGCCGCTGCACCGAGGCCGGGGCGTGCTCCCACAGGGCCCGGCAGGCGGCGAGCGTGTCGTCGAGCAGCGGCCCGCGCTCGCGGAAGCTCAACCCGGCCGCCTCGTATTCCTTCTCCTGCCAGCCGGTTCCGACGCCCACGTCGAGCCGCCCGCCGGACAGGTGGTCCAGGGTGGCCGCGGTCTTGGCGAGCACGGCCGCGCCCCGCAACGCCGCGATGATCACGCCGGTGCCGAGGCGGATCGTGCGGGTCCGGCCGGCGATCACCGCCAGCACGGTCATGGGTTCGAGCCACATCGCATCGGGTTCGGTGGCGAACGGTCCCCACGCGTAACCGGAGGTGTCGGACCCCATCACGACGTGGTCGGTGACGTTGACCCGGTCCACCCCGCTCTCCTCCGCCCGGACCGCGACGTCCACGAGGTGGGCGTAGTTGTCGCGGGCCAGCACGTCGCCGAAGTTGGGGAGGTTGACGCTCAGGGTGGGAGGATTCACGCGAAAGGTCCTTCGGTGGTAGGGATCAGGGCGCGAGGGGACGATTGGTCCACGATCCGTCGGCGCGGGCGAACCAGCCGCCGGCCGCGTAGCTGCCACCGTCGACGTGCACCGTGGACCCCGTCACGTAGCGGGAGAGGTCGGAGGCGAGGAACAGAGCCGGCCTGGCGACGTCCTCGGGCCGGCCCGGACCGCCGAGCGGCGCCCAGCCCGGCCAGCGGTGCCGGTCCGCCTCGGGCACGAGCCGCTCGTACGGCACCTGCGGCGTCTCGATCAGGTCGGGTGCGATCGCGTTTACCCGGATGCCGTGCCGGCCGACCTCGAGGGCGAGACTGCGGGTGAAGTGCCGTAGCCCGGCCTTGTACGTGCCGTACACGACGTGCCCGGGAATGCCCCGGTGCGCCTCGACCGTGGTGACGTTGACGACGGAACCGCCCCTCCCCCGGTCGATCATGCCGGGAAGGACGGCGCGGGTCATCCGCAGGGCGTGGTCGAGGTTGACGCGGGCGAGGGCTTCCCACTCGGATTCGTCGGCCTCCGCGAAGGGCGTCGCGGCGCGGAGGAAGTCGCCGACGTTGTTGACGAGCACGTCCGGGTCATGGGCGGCGGCCTCCGTCGCGACCGCCGGGTCCGCTGCGTCACCGACGATCGGAACCGCGGCGGGTACTTCGGCGGCGAGCTGCTCGGCCGCCCGGCGATCGGTGTCGACGAGGACGACGCGGGCACCGTGCTCGGCGAACAACCGCACGACGGCCGCGCCGATGCCGTTCGCTCCTCCGGTGACGACCGCGGTCCGTCCGGACAGCAGTGGATGCGACGGAGTGTTCGAGCTCGGCACGGTGGTCACCGTCGCGACGGTAGCCGTCCCGCCCCGGCGGCATCCGGCGGTTTCCCGGTGGCCGGGAACGGCGCCGTGCCCACCCCTTACGGAGTGAAGGCCGGGGGTGGCACGCGCAGCCCGGTCTCCCGCCAGATGCGCGTCGCGTCGTAGTAGTGGTCGTGACCGGCGAGATCGATGTGCCGCTCCGTCAGTCCCCGCTCCGCCGCGAGGGCCACGGCCTCGTCGTACCCGAGACTGGTGCTGGGCAGGTCGAATCCGGCGTCGCGCGCGACGGCCGAGGCGAGTGCGCGCACACTCACCGGCTCCGGGTGGGCGGCATGCAGGACAGCGCCGCCGGCCCCGGGACGGGTGCCGCGAACCGCGAGTGCCGCGATCAGGCGGCCGAGATCACCGACCGAGATCACCGACAGCAACGGGCGTCCGTCCTCGACCCACGCACCGAGACGAGTGAGGATCTGCGCGATTCCGGGCACGAACCAGCGGTCTCCGGGTCCGTGGACGAAGGCGGCGCGCACCACCGTGCCCCCGTAGTCCCGCACGGCCAGCTCGGCCGCGAGCCGGCTCGCACTGAGCACCGAGACCGGGTTCGGCACGACGGCGTCCTCGGCGACGCCGCGGTGCGGGCCCGGTCCGTAGACTCCGATCGTGCTGACGTAGATCACGTGGGGCCAGTGCTGCCGGTTCGCTGCCGCCAGCAGGTTCTCGGTCCCGGCACGGTTCACCTCGTCGCACGTCTGCGGGTCCGATCCGGTGTACGAGGCCGCATGCACGATCACGTCGGCGGCGGCGATCACGGTGCCCAGGGACGACGGTTCGGTCAGGTCCGCCGCGATCCGTCGCGTCGCCGCGGCGGGCACGTCGTCGGGTCGTCGCGCGACGGCCGTGCAGGGCACACCCGCCTCCGTGAGCCCGGCCAGCACGGCGCCGCCGACGAAGCCGGTCGCGCCGATCACCGCGATTCGCGGGTGCTGCGCCGAAGGTTCGTCGCGGCGGCATTCCGGGGCGGCGGGTACGATTCGGCCGGGTGGGGGAAACCCGATGGGGTTCGTCACGATGCACCTCGTCGGAACACAGGGTGGGAACGGAGTGAGGACGGATGGCTCAGCAAGCGCGGGCGGTGGCTACCAGGCAGCAGATCGTCCTGGGCGCGGCAGAGAACTTCGAACGATCGGGCTACGAGGGCGCGAGCCTCGGGGCGATCGTCGAGAGCTCGGGTATCACCAAGGGTGCTCTCTACTTCCACTTCCGGTCGAAGGACGAGCTCGCGCAGGTCGTGATCGAGGAGCAGCATCGCATCTCGATCGCCGCGGTCGAGGCCATCGCGAACCTCGACATTCCCGCGCTGGAACAGATCGTGATGCTCTCGCACGAGATGGCGCGCCAGATGATCGACGAGCCGATCGTGCGGGCCGGAATCCGTCTGACCCTCGAACTCAGTGCCACCGACGGGCCCACCGGTCCGTACCTGGACTGGATTGCCGCCTGCGAGAAGCTCACCGAGCAGGCGATCGCCCAGGGCGACATCCTCGACACGATCGACGCGGCCATGCTGGCCCGGTTCGTGATCTCCGCCTACAACGGTGTCCAGCTCGTGTCCAACGTGCTCACCCACCGGCAGGATCTCGAGCAGCGCCTCGACGAGATGTGGATCCTGCTGCTGCCCGCCGTGATGCCTGCCGACCGCCACGGTGAGATGCCGCGGATCCGCGCGGCCCGCTGGACGCCGCCGTCCGGCGACTGAACGACGGTCGCCGGCGGTCAGCATCGCGACCGGTCCGGCGCGAGCCGCACGACGCCGCTCGCCAGGACCTCGCCCCACTGCTCGACGGTGGTGCGCACGATCCACGGATCGTGCGCATCGATTCGCGCCACCACGTTCGCGGGCTCGTCCAGTTCCACGAACCGGTGATAGGTGGCCTCGATGAGCGCGATATCCGCGTCCGGACACCCGCACGCGGCGCGGGCGCTCTGGCGGAACGCTTCGAGGAGGAGCATTCCGGGCACGTGGTCGCTGGGATGGTCGAACAGGACGGGGTGCCGATCGTCGACCCGCAGACGCCAGCGGTTCTCGGCGTACTGCGGTCCGAGGACGACGTCCACGGGCCGGGACTGGCCGACGACGACGGGGGAAATCGGCGGGGGGCAGACGGGATCCCCGATCCGGCGGGGGCCGGCGCCGTTCCAGCGCAGCCGCTGGTAGGCGTCCGGGGTGAGGACGTTGGCCACCCCCTCCCCCGTGCCCACCCGCTGTCCGTCGATCGCGAACACCACCGTGAGGTCGAACTGGGAGAGCAACCCGCCGCGATAGACCGGGTCGTCGAGGGAGGCGTCGAGCACGACCTCTGCGGCTCCGGCCCCGATGGCCAGCGCGTCCACCGCCGCGTCCACCCGCAGGGTCTGCATGACGAACGGATGGCCGAGCGGCACACGATACTGCGTATGCCCCAAGTAGATCGCCGTCTGGCGCAGAGTCTCGGCGATCAGCATGGCGTCGTAGCGGCCGGTTTCGGTCCGGTAGAAACCGTGCAGCCGTGGCCATTGGGCACCCAGAAGGAATCGGTGGGCGACGCCGACGGACGTGCAGTCCGTCAGGAACACCTCCGACACCGATTGCCGATGGACGTACCGCCTGGGCACCGTCGACTCGAAACCGAGGACGGGACTGTTCCGGGGCACTGCGTCCGCATCCACGGTCATTGTCGCTTCTTTCATTGCAAACCGGCCGGACTGCTTTTATCGAGGGACTATAGACGACCGGGACGAATCGGGAGACGCTCGCGTCCGGTAGCCGGCACCCTCGTGGGGAACGGTTTCCGTCCCCCGTCGATCGCTCGGATGAATTCTTCGAACTCCACAAACCGATCGACCGGTTTATGCTAACGTGTAGTGCAGTCGGGAAACAAAAAGGGTCGGCCGTGGAGCACGCGGAGGGGTGTTTCCGATCGACCCGAAATCACGGCACCTCCGCGTCGCCGGGACTATACGAGGGGTAGTCCCAGCGGCGCGGAGGCGTGTCTGCCCCCCCCCCCGCATCGAGCCTGTACCCGCCCGGCCGGAACCCGGTGCTCCAGTTGCCCCGGGTGCTCTAATTACTCGGAATCCGGCTCCGCGCTTCGGCGAGCTGATCCTCGAGGCAGACGATGCGGCACGCCGCGTCCACCGCCGTGCCGCTGTCGACCAGTTCCCGCACCCGCGCGACGATGCGGAGCTGGTTGCGGGAGTAGCGGCGGTGGCCTCCCTCGGAACGGTGCGGAACCACGAGGCCGGGGGCATCGAGACTACGGAGGAAGGCGGGGGTGACGCCGAGTGCCGCAGCGGCGCGGCCCATGCTGAAGGCAGGGTAGTCGTCGTTGTCGAGTTCGTTGGTGACCGCGGGAGTGCGGTCGTCGGTCGGATCCACGTGCCCTTCGTTGCTACGAGAGGGAACCCCGGCACGTGCAGCGCCGGGGTTCGTGACGGTTATGACAATGCCGGCCTCGACCGGCACGAGGAAATGACATACACGAGTTCGCAATCCCGATGGATACGCATCACCAGCCTCTCGCTCTGTTCTCCGGTGGCGACGTGGTCGGCCTCCCAGAGTCCGCCCCGTCGCGCCGTCGGGGTGGAGCCGCAGAACCGAGTGCGGCTCCACCCCTCTGCAACTTCAACTTCGCCGGCAACCCGTCGGTTGCCCCTCTTCCGGATCCTTCGCGTTGACGCCCTCGATATTATCGGCCGCGCTATCGAAAGTCTACTGTTGCGACTGCAGTTTCTTTCGGCTGCCGCAAGGCCGCCCTTTGATCCTGTCGGACCGGTGCGGCACCATGAGCGCACCGCCGCCGGAAGGAACGCTCATGCCCGAGATCCTCGACCTGGCACCGGCCGCCCACGAGATGGCACGGCTCGTCGGCGCGCTCACAGACGAGCAACTGGCCCGTCCCACCCCGTGCGCGGGCACGACCGTCGGGGACCTCGTGGATCACGTGGGCGGGCTGTCCCTGGCGTTCACCGCCGCCGCGGGTAGAGCTGTCGGCGATCACAGACCGTCGGCGGATGCCTCCCGGCTCGGTGACGACTGGCGCGTCAGGATCCCCGGCCAGGTCCTCGCCCTCGCCGAGGCGTGGCACGACCCCGGCGCATGGACCGGAACCACCCGGGCCGGCGGCGTCGACCTGCCCGGGTACGTCGCGGGAGTCGTGGCGCTCGACGAACTCGTGATCCACGGCTGGGACATCGCGACCGCCTGCGGCCGGAAGTTCTCCTGCGATCCCGCCGCGCTGGCCGCGTGCCTGACGTTCGTCGCCGCGACCACCGACGAGGAACGCGCAGCCGGCGGGCTCTTCGGGCCGGCCGTCGCGGTTCCCGACGACGCCCCGGATCTCGACCGCCTGATCGGGCTCAGCGGACGCGACCCGTCGTGGCGTCCGCCCCACGACCGCCGGGAGCCGACCCCGCGCGACGGTCCGGACTAGGCTCGGCGGGCGCCCCGACCACAGTCCGCCCGCCCAGAAAGGCACGCATTCCTTGCCCGACCACCCCACTCCCCGCCCGGAACTACTGGCCGACTGCGCCGACTGCTTCGGATTGTGTTGCGTGGCTCTGCCGTTCGCCGCGTCGTCGGACTTCGCGATCGACAAGGACGCGGGCCGGCCCTGCCCGAACCTGCAGGACGACTTCCGCTGCGGCATCCATCGGGACCTGCGGAGCCGGGGCTTCACCGGGTGCACCGTCTACGACTGCTTCGGTGCGGGCCAGAAGGTTTCACAGCTCACCTTCGGCGGGGAGGACTGGCGGCGCTCGCCGCAGCTCGCCCGGCAGATGTTCGACGTCTTCCCCGTCGTGCGCCAACTGCACGAGCTGCTGTGGTATCTCGACGAGGCGGCCGCCCTGCCCACCTCCGGGCCGATCCGCACGGACCTGCGCGCTGCGCGGGCCGCGACCGACCGGCTGAGCAACGGCGACGCCGGCGCGCTCGCCCGCCTCGACGTCGCGGCACACCGGCAGCAGATCAACACCCTGTTGTTGCATGCGAGCGAACTCGCCCGGGCCACCGTGCCCGGTCGCAGGAAGGACCGTCGCGGTGCGGACCTGGTCGGCGCGAAACTCCGCCAGGCGAACCTGCGGGGCGCCAGCCTGCGGGGCGCCCTCCTCGTCGCCGCGGATCTGCGCGAGGCCGACCTGCGCCGCGCCGACCTCATCGGCGCCGACCTGCGCGATGCGGATCTGCGCGGCGCCGATCTCACCGGCAGCCTGTTCCTCGTCCAGTCCCAGCTCGACTCCGCGCGGGGCGACGGCCGCACCCGGCTGCCCGCCACAGTGACCACGCCGAAGCACTGGTAGCGCAACGGGCGAATCGGGCCCGTTGCCCGCGAAAGCCCTCGATCCGGCCGCGATCGGGTGTGCAATAGGTCCCATGAACATCCCCGACCTCCTTCCCACAGACCGCCGCCGGATGGCTCGTGCTGCCGTGGATTCGCTGGGTACCCAGCGCAGTGACCACGCCCTCGTCCGCGTGAAGTGCCCCGCCAGCCACAACGTCGCCACCGTCTACCGCACGCCGGAGGGGCCGGTGCTCGTCGCCGGCGGTGGGCCGACGGCACACGGCAATCGCGACCGCTCCGAGACCGCACATCACGGCGGCTCCCTCGGCTCCGAGTTCGTCGACACTCTCGAGACGACGCAGTTCGAGGACGACGACGTGCCCGCGCGCTGCGCGTGCGGCCCGCACACCCTGTCGCGCCAGGACCTGCAGGACGCGGTCCGCTCGCACACCCGCACGGTCACCCTGGCCTGAGCCGAACCCGATGAGCACCGCCGACAGCGCGCGAGACGTCGAGCTCGAGCTCCGCGACGTGGCCCTGGCCGGCACCCTGACCGTCCCCGCCGGTTCGGACGGCCTGGTGATCTTCGTGCACGGCAGCGGCAGCAGCCGGTTCAGCCCGCGCAACCGGTACGTCGCCGGGGAACTGAACGCCGCCGGTCTGGGCACGCTGCTGTTCGACCTGCTGACGGCCGGGGAGGAGGGCGACCGCACCCTCGTCTTCGACATCGAGCTGCTCGCGGGCCGGCTCGGCGAGGTGACCGACCTCGTCCGCACGGAGGCCGCGTGGATCGGTTACTTCGGGGCCAGCACGGGTGCTGCCGCGGCGCTGTGGGCCGCCGCGGACCCGGACCGGGAGATCGCCGCCGTCGTCTCCCGCGGCGGACGGCCGGATCTCGCGATGCCTCGGCTCGGCCGGGTCCGTGCCCCCACGCTCATGCTCGTCGGCGGCCTGGACCGCACGGTGATCGAACTGAACCGGCAGGCTGCCGCGGCCCTGCGGTGCGAACACGACCTGCGGATCGTGCGCGGGGCGACGCACCTGTTCGAGGAACCCGGCACGCTCGAGGTCGTGGCGCAGCAGGCGCGGGACTGGTTCCTCGACCACCACCCTCCGGCCTGACCGGAGCGCAACATACATGGTGTCGGAAACCTGTGCAGCTGCGACGAATTCGGACATCGAAGACGGAACACCCGCGGACGCGGCGTCGCCTCACCGGGCTGTGCTGGGTAAACACGGGTACGGTGGACACGACGGCACAGTCCTCGTACTGTGACGGAGGACACAAGACCGGGTAGCTGCCGAACCGGCGGGGTACCCGCACTACAACGAGTTGACACACGCCCAGTGGCGACACCTCAGAGGCGGACAATTGACGATCGAAGCACACCGTGACATCCCCGCGGTACGACGCCTGACGGCACTCGACACCGCGCAGACCCTTCTCCGCTCCGCACGGGGCCGCTCCTACAGCGAAGACCAGGCGTTCGACGAACTGCTCGACGCCTCGATGCGCTTCCACGTCGACATCGTCGACCTGTGCGAAGCCCTCACCGACCTGACCACCACCTCCGACACCGTCCCGGCACACCGGCGCGCCCACACCGTCGCGACCGACCTGTGGGGTGCGCTGATCGACCGGAGTGCCACCACCGTCGAGAACTGATCACCGGACGCGGAAGCTGAGCGTGCGACGGACGAGGTCACCGACCTCGTCCGCCCACGCGAGAATGCCGAGCGTCGAGTCGATGTTCCCCGGTGGCGTCCGCACGAGGGTGTCCCTGCGGATCAACCGCTCGAAGTCCACCGTCACCGGATCGGGGCGCACGCCACCGTTGGCATGGTGGAACCGCACCCCCGCGCGACGCATCACGTTGACCAGTTCCTGCGCGAGGATCCCGTTCGCCACCGACGTCGGGTGCACACCGTCGAGGGAGAACAGCCCGCCCGCGGCCCGGCCGCCCCGGCCGTCGGCCGTCAGGAACCGCGAATCGGGCACGGGGTCGAGCGCGGCGAGCGCGGGCGGGAGCGGGTAGGGGGTCCACCACGCCGGACGGGCACCGACATCCGTGACGAAGCGCCGGGACGCGAGGCGCTCGAGCAGACCGGCCACGTCCAGCAGATACCAGTCCCGTGCCGGGCCGTGCGCACCGGCGCGGGCGTCGGCGACCGCCTGCTCGATGTGCTCGTTGTAGAGATCGATCGCGACGTCCACCGAGTACGCGCCTGCGCCCGTGATGTGCTCGTCCTGGGCCGGGTCGAACCGGGACTCCTCGATCCACGGCCGGGTGTAGTAGGGGAAGTAGGGCGAACCCGGTTCCATCTTGTGGCCGAGCCCCTTGGCGATCGGGGCGATGGTGACGTGGGGAATCGTGCACCATACGACGTGCCGCGCCCGGATCGCCGCCACCCGATCGACCACCTCCGCGAACTCGGCCGCGAAGTGCTCGGGCCGCCAGATGGTGTAGGCGTCCTTCGCGGTGAGGTCGCGGAAGTCCGGGCCGCTCCAGGTGATACGCAGGTCCGTCACCGTTCCGAGCGCGTTGTTGGAGCCGAGGAACACGACCAGCGTCTCGATTCCGGCTTCCGTCGTGTCGTCGTGGTCGTCGCCCAGGGCCGCGGCCGCGTCGAACACCGTCATCGCCTTCGCCTCGTCGCTCCAGCGCGGATACACCCGCAACGCGGCCCGCTCGCCGTTGTTCTGCACGATCTGGTCGAGCAGGTCGTCCTTCGGCGTGGCGATCGCCGCCTCGCACGTCGCGGCGGTCTTGCTCAGGGCGTCGCGCAGGTCCCAGCCGAAGCAGGACAGGTTGTGCCGATACGTCGCGGGCAGCGGCGCGTCCCGACCGGGCCCGCGCTCCCAGTAGTCCTCCACCTCGTCCATCAGCGCACGCACGGCGAACAGCGCGAGGGGCGTCTCCCACACGTTCACCGAGGACCCGAAGCGTCGCTCCAGGTCGCGCAGAAGCAGTTCGATGTTGAGCGGCAACCCGCCCGGACCGGCGTAGCGGGGGTAGCGGAACCGGCGCAGCCAGCCGAGTTCGTAGGCGACGATCGCGGGCACCGAGACGTCGGTGTGGAAGACGGCGCCGCTCTGGAACCCCTGCAGCACCGAATCCCCGATCGCGACGAGCCGGTGCGGTGGGACACCACGGGCGTCGACCTGCACGTCCCGTCCGAGCGCGGGATCCGACACCGGCACCCGGGGGGCGGACGCCGCGCGCACCCGCACGTCCTCGGGCGTGCCGTCCGGGAGATCCATCGGAGTCACCGGCATGTCGTCCTCCCCGGGCCGCAGCTGCGCCTGCTCCGAGCGTGAGCCGCGCGGGGTGGGTTGTCAACGGCACGGCCGGCGGCCAATCCTGTAGGGCATGGCCACCGACGAGGACTTCGCGCACACCGACGAGGCGGCCCGCAACCGTCGGGAGAAGGCGATCGTCCTCGCCCGGTTCGCCTGGGATCGCGGGATCACCGCGGAGGAGTTGCTGGCCCTGAGCGAGGACGTGCGCCGGAAGCTGGCACGGGCGGCGGGGGCGCATCCGCCGCGCACGATGGAGACGTGGACGCTGGTCGCGCGGCTGCTCGACGAGAAGTCGGCATGGGCCGCGCAGCATCCCGACCATCCCGCGGCCTCCCCCACCGCCACGGATGAGAAGATCATGTGGGTGAAGAAGCCACCCCGCCGGTGGCTGTGATCGGCACGCGGGATCCGCACCCGCCGTGCGCACCCGCTCGCGGTGGCGACCGAATGTGACACGCGTTCGATGTGATCGAACGGGTGTGACATTCGGTCGCCACGGCAGCAGCTCAGCGGTCGGCGTCGTCCCAGATCCGCAGGACGGTCGAGAGGATGTCCTCGGACACGCCGAGACCGCCGAGGTGGCTCTCTCCCGGCAGGTGGTGGAACTGGGCGTCGGGGAGCCGGCCCACCACGTGGAGGCCGTGTTCCATGGGGACGATGTGGTCGGTGTCGCCGTGCCACCACCGGACCGGCACCTTGACGTCCTCGAGGCGGAAGCCCCAGTCCCGGGTGAACACCACGACGTCGGCGAAGGGGGCGGCCATCTGCTTGCGGCTGCCGTTGAGCAGATCGTCGAGGAACATCGCCTTGAACTCGGGGCGGGCCAGCAACTGCCGGTCGGCCTCGGGCGAGAGCCGGCCGTACAGGTCGATGATCGGCGACGCGAACGGGCGCACGACCCGGATGATCGAGGTCACGCCCATGCCGATGGGGACGCCCGCGACGGCGAGCAGCGGCGCGACCATTGTGCCGAGCCGCATCAGGCCGCTGCTGATCGCGTCGGGGCCGACGACGGGTGCGACACCCCCGAGTACCCCGGCGGCCATGACCCGCTCGGGCATCGCGTGCGCCGCGGCGAGGGTGTAGGGCCCGCCGCCGGAGAGCCCGACGACCGCCATCCGGTCCACCCCCAGGGTGTCCGCGACGATCCGCAGGTCGTCCGCGAAGGCGAGGACGTTCTCGTAGCGGTGCGGGCTCGACGAGCCGATGC
This sequence comes from Rhodococcus sp. P14, assembly GCF_000256505.1. Classification (NCBI taxonomy): domain Bacteria; kingdom Bacillati; phylum Actinomycetota; class Actinomycetes; order Mycobacteriales; family Nocardiaceae; genus Rhodococcus; species Rhodococcus sp. P14. The sequence goes on from NZ_AJFC01000120.1 coordinate 23,458, forward strand.
CGGGGCGGTCGAGGCCGATGAGCCGGACGTGCTCACGCTCGGCGTAGCGGCGAGCCTCGACGGGGATCTGCCGGCGTGCCCCGGGGGTGCCGTGCAGCCAGAACACGGCTCGGCCCTGGGCCGATCCGAACTCGGCGAAGCCGATCCGGCGGCTGCCCCCGACCGCGACGGTGCCTTCCAGCTTGGGACGTTCGACGTCGATCATGAGCGCCAGCATGCCACGTGACGGCGGCCACACAAGGCAGGTGTCCGTGACGGCGCGTGCCGGACATCTTCCCGGCCGCTCAGCGCAGCGCGTCGATCAGTTCGCCGACGGTGTGCGCGGATTCGAGCGGATGCCGCAGCCGCCCCTCCGGATTCAGCGAGTAGGTGTTGCGGCGGCCCACCCGGGTGCGGGTGAGGTACCCGCCGTCGACCAGATCCGCGAGGATCGTCTGCACGGAGCGCTCGGTGATCCCGATCCGTTGCGCGAGTTCGCGGACGGTGGGTTGTCCGCCCCGCGCGACACACAGCAGCACGTGCGCATGGTTGGTCAGGAACGTCCAGCCCCGGGCGCGGTCCTCGCCGGCGGCGGATGACGAGCGGGCGGAGGAGGTCACCTGCACACCATAGGGCACCACGGTTTCCGGTATTGCTCTTCACTTCCGCATCCCGCCCCCTTGACAATTAACCGGAAACACTCTTCACTAATCTAAGTTCGCGAAAGGGAGTATCCCTCCGCGCTTCGTCGTCAACTCGGGAGCCGTCCGCCGGCTCTCCGGCGGAGCGGGCTCACCGGAGCCGGGAAAGACTTTCGGCCGTTCGAGGCTGAAAGGTGGTCCTGATGACCGTTCCGTTGTGGTTGTGGGCGGCGGTACTCGCCGCGATCGTGGCGATGCTGGCCGTGGATCTGTTCGCGCACCGGCGTGCTCACGTGATCGGTGTGCGCGAGGCCGCAGGCTGGTCGGTGTTCTGGGTCGCTACCGGCGTCGGATTCGGCGCGCTGATCTGGTGGCAGTACGGCTCGGAGTTCGGCCAGCAGTACTTCTCCGGCTACCTGATCGAGAAGTCGCTCGCCGTCGACAACGTCTTCGTCTGGGCGATCATCCTGACGTACTTCGCCGTGCCGCGCGAGTACCAGCACCGGGTCCTGTTCCTCGGCGTGCTCGGCGCCCTGGTGTTCCGGGGTCTGTTCATCGCGGCGGGATCGGTGCTGATCGCGAGCTTCGGCTGGATTCTCTACCTGTTCGCGGCGTTCCTGCTCTACACCGGCTACCGGATGATCCGGCAGCGCGACGAGCACCTCGATCCCGAGAAGTCCCGGGCGCTACGGCTGTTCCGCCGCCACGTGCCGATGACCGACGCCTACCACGGACAGAAGTTCCTCGTCCGTCGCGGGGGTGCGCTGCTGGCCACCCCACTGCTTGCGGTACTCGTCCTCATCGAGATCACCGACATCGTCTTCGCGGTCGACTCGATCCCCGCGATCTTCGCCGTCACGGACGAACCGTTCCTCGTCTTCACCGCCAACGCATTCGCGGTGCTCGGACTGCGGGCGATGTACTTCCTGCTCGCAGACCTGATCCACCGCTTCGTGTACCTGAAGATCGGGCTGGCTCTGGTGCTGGTGTGGGTGGGCATCAAGATGCTGCTCAAGATCGACGTGTTCTACATTCCGACGCCGATCTCGCTGGCCGTCGTCGCCACGATCCTGACCGTATCGATCGTCGCCAGCCTGCGCGCCACCCGCGGCCAGGGCCGTCGCGGCCTCGAAGCGCCCACGACGCCGCCGTTCCGGGTGGCCACGGCCGAGGAGACCGCGGCGCTCGAGCCCGTGTGGCGGCTGCCGGGTGCCCGGCGGCGCGCGGAGCGGACCGAGCGCGACGACAGCCTCAGCGGTGAGCGGTGAACACGTACTGGCGGGTCGCGGACTCGACGATCTGATCGGGGGTCACGTCGATCTCCCCGCCGAGCCAGGCGGTCGTGAGCTCGGCGAGACCCCCGACGAACAGGAGCGCGGCGATCTGATCGTGGGGCGGCTGCAGGGCGCGGTCGCCCCACAGTTCGCGGGATTCCACGGCGACGAGGCCGGCGAACTGGCGCAGCAGTTCCCGGCGGCGGACGCGCACGGGCTCGGACCCGGTGGACTCGACGACGGCGACCCGGCCCTTGCGGGGATCGTCGGTCAGGACCGCGACGAACGCGGCGATGGCGGCGCGGGCCCGCTCCTCCGGTCCGCGCTCGGATTCGGCGAGTGCGGCCAGCGCGCGCTCCCGGATCTCGTCGGCGATCCGCTCGACGACGCACACGAGCAGCTCGTCCCGGCCGGAGAAACTCTCGTAGAAGTACCGTTCGGTGAGCCCGGCCTCCTGGCAGATCGCGGTCATGGTGGCACGGTCGCCACCGTCGCGGCCGAACACCGTCAGACCGGCCTCGAGCAACTGCTCGCGGCGGTCGGCGGTGCGCTGCTCGGCGCTCTTTCCGCGGTACTGACGACTGGGCCGGTCCATAGTCGAATCTTGACAGATCACGGCCTGTGATCCACGCTACAGTCAATTGACAGAGCTTCATGTCAGATACGGTCCGACGAATCGGAGACCCCATGACGAAAGTGCTCGCACCCTCCCCGCCCGGTCTGACCGCCGTTCCCGGGGACGCCGGCCTGCCGTACGTCGGGTACGCCCTCGACTACATGCGCAACCCGCTGAGGGCCTACGACCGGCGCTACCGCGAACACGGGCCGGTGTCCTGGTTCCGGTTCGCGGGCCGGCCCTGGGTGGTGCTGCTCGGCCCCGACGCCTGCGGCGCCGCGCTGCAGAACCGCGACCGGGCACTCGCGAACGGTCCGGGCTGGCGCACCCTCATCGGCCCGTTCTTCGATCGCGGCCTGATGCTGCTCGACGGCGACGAGCACCGCACGCACCGCCGGATCATGCAACAGGCCTTCACCCGGGACCGCCTCGCCCGGTACACGGACTCGATGCAGCCCGCGATCGCCCGGGCCCTCGACTCGTGGACGCCGAGCGAGGACTTCCGCGCCTACCCGGCGCTCAAGGAACTCACGCTCGGGCTCGCCACCTCGATCTTCATGGGCGGCGCCGAGGGCTCGTCGGCCACGGAGATGGCCGAGGTGAACAAGGCCTTCATCGGGTGCGTGCAGGCGGCCACCGCGATCGTGCGCTACCCCCTGCCCGGAACCCGCTGGCGCCGTGGCGTGGTGGGCCGTCGCCGGCTCGAGGAGTTCTTCCGGCGCTACCTGCCGGCGCGTCGCGCCGGCGACGGCGACGACCTGTTCACCGCACTGTGTCACGTGGAATCGGAGGACGGCGAACGGTTCTCGGACGAGGACGTCGTCAACCACATGATCTTCCTGATGATGGCCGCGCACGACACCTCGACGATCACGCTGTCCACCGTGCTGCAATACCTCGGTCAGTTCCCCCAGTGGCAGCAACTGTGCCGGGAGGAGTCGCAGGCGCTCGGCACGACGACCCCGACCCTGACGGACCTCGAATCGCTCACCAGCCTGGACCTGGTGATCAAGGAATGCCAGCGGCTCGTGACGCCGGTGCCCGGCATCGTCCGGTACACCACCGCCGACACCGACATCCTCGGCCACTTCGTGCCGCGCGGCACCCTGATCAACGTCGGGCTGCACTACAGCCACCACATGGCCGAGTTGTGGCCGGAGCCGGAGAAGTTCGATCCCGGCCGCTTCTCCCCGGAACGCCGCGAGGACCGAGTGCACAAGTTCGCGTGGACGCCGTTCGGCGCCGGAGAGCACCGTTGCCTGGGCATGTACTTCTCCGGCGCCGAGATCAAGACGGTGCTGCACCACCTGCTGCTCGGGTACAGCTGGCATGTGCCGTCCGATTACGTTGCCCCACTGAACTTCACGTCGCTGCCGTACCCGTCCGACGGGCAGCCGATCGCGCTGCGCCGCCTGCGGTGACGCAGACTGGGGGTCAGACGCGGCCCTTGACCATTCCGTGCCAGTACATCGCCGGCAGGCCGTAGCGCTTGAGCAGCCACATGTCGCGGCGATCCTTGGTGGTGTCGATGACCGGAATGCTCGGGGACGGCTCGAGCTCGTAGTCGAACTCCGCGAGCATCATCTTGTCCCGGGCGGTGACGAACGGGCAGGACGAGTACCCGTCGTAGCTCTTGCGCTTGCCGACCCCGCGCATCTCGGCGACCAGGTTGGCGACGAGGACGGGCGCCTGCTTGCGGACGGCGGCGCCGGTCTTCGACGTCGGCAGGTCCGCGACGTCGCCGAGCGCGAACACGTTGGGGTACCGGCGGTGCTGAAGCGTGTGCTTGTCGACCTCGACGTACCCGAAGGGGCTCGCCGGGTTGGCGAGCGGGCTCGCCGCGACCCAGCCGGGCGCGCGCTGCGGAGGCACGGCGTGGAGCATGTCGAACCCGACGATCTCCTCGTCTCCGGTGGCGTTGTTCACGATCGTCGCCTTGCGCGACGCCCCGTCGAGCGCGGTCATCTCCGAGCTCAGGCGCACCTCGATGCCGTACCGCGCGGCGACCCCCTCGAGGGTCCGCCGCCAGGACGGGATGCCGAACATCGAGTCACCGGGCAGGACGAGGATGACGCGGATCCCGTCCAGCAGGCCCTGCCGCCGCCAGTAGTCGGAGGCGATGTAGGCGATCTTCTGCGGCGCGCCGGCGCACTTGATCGGTCCCGCCGGCTGCGTGAAGATCGCCGTGCCGGAGCGCATGTTGCGGATCAGCTCCCACGTGTAGGGGGCGTACCGCGGGGAGTAGTTGCTCGAGACGGCACCGTGCCCGACGGCGTCGGCGAGGCCCGGCACACCGTCCCAGTCGAGGTGCAGTCCGGTGGCGAGCACCAGATAGTCGTAGCCGACGACGGTCCCGCGGTCGGTCGTGACGGTCTGCGCGTCGGGGTCGACGGCGGTCGCGGCGGCCCGGATCCACCGGACGCCCTTGGGGATCAGCTTCTCCTCGGCTCGGCGGGTCTCGTCCAGCGACGCCTGGCCTCCGCCGACGAGGGTCCACAGGGGCTGGTACCAGTGCTCGTCGGAGGGCTCGATCACCGCGATGTCGGTGACGCCGGCCCGGCGCAGGCGCGCAGCGGTCGCGATTCCGGCCGTGCCACCTCCGACGACGAGTACTCGATGTCGCGCGGCACCGTTGCCTGAATGGAGCGACATGTGAACAGTCCTTTCCGTCCGTGACGCAGGCGCGGACGCGGGCTGGGCCTCCACGCCCCTAGATACCCGGTGGGGTATTCACCGACGACTGTAGGCGCGCGGCGTCGGCTCTTCAAGTACCCCGGCGGGTATTTCCGCCCGCTGAAGGTCCCTGCTTTCCGGGACCTTCGTCCCGGCCGGGCGGACCACGGCCCACCGACCGGAGCCCACCGACCGGGGCCCACCGACCGGGGCCCACCGATTGGGCGCCGCTACTCGGCGGCCGCGCTGACGACGTCGTCCTCGGACAGCAGCACCTCGGCCGCCGCCGGGCCGAGCGGCACGAAACTGTCCCGGCTGGTGACCCGCGAGATCCGGCCCCGGTAGCCCGCGTCCACCAGCGCGGTGACCACCGCCTCCGACACCCCGCCGCTGCGCCGCGTCTCGTCCACCACCAGCACGCGCGGGAAGGACTGTGCGCACGCGAGGAGTTCCGCCAGCGGCAGCGGGGCCAGCCACTGCAGGTCCAGCACCGCGGCCTGCACACCGCGCGCCGACAGCCGACGAGCCGCACGCAGGCTCATCCGGACGCCGTTGCCGAACGTCACGAGCAGCACGTCCTCGCCCGTGCCGTACACCCGCACCGAACCGGGCTGTACCGCAACGGAATCGGGCGGCTCACGCCACAGCCCGTCGCCCTCGTCGTACAGGTCGCGTTCGTGGTACAGCGCGATCGGCTCGAGAAACACGCACACCCGGCCCTCGCTGCGCGCGAGGTGCACGCAACTGCGCAGCAGTGCCCCGGCGACCGACGGGCGGCTCGGCACCGCGAGCACCAGACCGGGGATGTCGCGCAGCACCGCGACGGAGTTGTCGTTGTGGAAGTGCCCACCGAACCCCCGTTGGTAGGCGAGGCCGGCGATGCGCACCACCATCGGGTTGCGGAAGCGGCCGTCGGAGAAGAACATCAGGCTCGCCGCCTCGCCGCGCAACTGGTCCTCGGCGTTGTGCAGGTAGGCCAGGTACTGGATCTCCGGAATCGGCAGCAGGCCCGTCACCGCGAATCCCAGTGCCGTGCCGAGGATCGTCTGCTCGTCGAGGACGGTATCGAAGACGCGCCGCGGCCCGAATCGGCGGAGCAGGCCACGCGTGAGGCCGTACACCCCGCCCTTCTCGGCCACGTCCTCCCCGAACACGAACGATTCCGGGATCTCGTCGAGAATTCCGGCGAGCGCGCCGTTCACGGCCTGGGCGAGCGTGCAGGGCTCCGTCGTCGCGGGCTCCGGCCCGTCCGGAACCCGGCGCCGGCCGTGCATGTGCAGCGGCCGCATCACCTCGGCGGCCGACCCCAGCCGGGGGGCATCCGCGACGGCGTCCACCTCCGCGGCGACGACGGCGCGCACCGCCTCGTATCGTTCGAGCACCTGTGCGGGGGTGAGCGTTCCGTGGTCGACGAGGACACGTGCGGTGGCCAGCAACGGATCCTGGGCGTAGTCGGCGGCGATCTCCTCGCGGCTGCGGTACGCGGTCTCGGCGTCGGAGCCGGCGTGGCCGAGGAACCGTACCGCCCTCAGATGCAGCACGGCCGGTGCGCGTGCGGTCCGGACGGCGACGAGCAGGTCCGCGACGGCCGCGAGCACCCCGACCGGGTCCGCGCCGTCGGCCGCGCGGTAGCTCACCCCCGGGTACGACGAGAGGGCCCGTTCCGTCCAGCCCTCCGGCGTGCGGACACTGATGCCGAGCCCGTTGTCCTCGCACACGAACAGCAGCGGCAGCGGCAGGCCCCGGTACGCGCAGTAGGCAGCCGCATTGAGCGCACCGACCGCGGTGGAATGGTTGGCGGAGGCGTCCCCGAAGCTGCACAGCACCACCGAATCCGCGGGCCACGGGCACTGCAGGCCCAACCGGGACGCGCGGGCGAGGGCGAACGCCGCCCCCACCGCGCGCGGCAGATGGGACGCGATCGTCGAGGTCTGCGGGAGGATGTTCAACTCGGCGTTGCCGAACACCTTGTGCCGGCCGCCGGAGATCGGATCGAGCGTCGAGGCGGCGCACCCGGCGAGCACGTCCCGCACCGGCGTCGTGCCCGGCACCTGGGCCGCCCGCGCGGCGTAGAAGGCACCCGACCGGTAATGCAGCAGCGCCGGATCGGTGACCCGCGACAGCAGCCCCAGCGCGGCGTTCGCCTCGTGGCCGGACGAACCGATGGTGTAGAACCCGGCACCGCGTCGCTGCATCTCGCGGGCCGCGAAGTCGAGGTGACGGGACTGCAGTTGCGCGTCGAAGTACCGCAGCACCGGTTCGTTCGACGCCTGCCCGGCCCCGGCGCTCCAGCCGCGGACGGTGGCGGTGAAGTACTCGTCGAGCGGCTCGGCCGTCATCGCGCTGCCCCACACCCTCGCAGGTCCTGCCCAATACTGTGTACCGGCACAGTACCGCCCGGCCCCGGGCGGCGCGGGTCGTCGCGCCGGCCGCTCGCGGGCCGGCACCGAACGAAAGGAACACCGGGATGTCCACCCGCCTCACCGACGGGGAACTCGTCGAGCGGTACCTGCACGCCGTCCTCGTCCACCTGCCCCGGTCCCGGCGCGCCGAGGTGGCCGCCGACCTGCGCCGTCGCCTCGAGGACGCCGGTGCCGAGCACGAGACGCGTGCGGTGCTCGCCGACCTGGGGTCCCCGGAGGATCTCGCCCGCACCTACCGGGGCGCGCCGCGGCACCTGATCGGCCCGAGGTTCTACGACACCTATCTGCGGGTGCTGTGGCCCGTCGTCGGCGTGGTGGCGGCGGTGCTCGGCGGTCTGACCCTGCTCGCCGCCCTGACCGAGGCCACCGACCCCGCGGCCGCGCCCCTCGACGGCGCCGACGTCGTGTGGGACGCGATCGATGCGGCCCTGACCGGCGGTGTGTACGCCGCCTTCTGGGTGACCGTCGTGTTCGCGGTGATCGAACGCACCGCGCCCGCCGGCACGGATCTCGGGCGGTGGGATCCGGACGATCTGCCCGCGGTGCCGCACGGCCGGGAGATCCCGGTCGGGGAGGCGGTCGCGGAACTGGTGTTCGCGGTGGTCGTGCTGATCGGCGTGGCCGGCCTGTCCCCGTCGCTGGCGCCGTCGTTCTTCGGTGCCGGGTACGAGGCGCTCGACCCCAGTTTCACCGACCGGCTGGTGCCCGCGATGGTGGCCGTCGCGGTGCTGTGGGTGGTCTCGGCGAGCGTCGCGCTGGCCGTGCGCAGCTGGACGACGGTCGTCACCGCACTGTCGGTGGTCTCCGACCTGCTCGCCGTCGCGGTGGCCACGGCCGTGCTCGTGCACCGGCCGTACTTCTCCCCGCAGTTCCTGTCCGACCTGCGCGAGCGCGCGGGCTCGGACCTGACGGCTCAGCTGAACCTCGCCGTCGGCATCGTGTGCATCGTGGTGATCGTCGCCTCGGCGGTCGGGGTGGTGACGGCGGTCCGCAAGCACGTCGCGCACCGCCGCGCCTGAGACCGGTCAGCAGGTGGCCAGGACGCCGGCCATCGCATCCTTCTCGTCCGGCGTGATCCACAGTCCGTACTCGGCCTTCACCTCGATCTGCCGGGAGACGTAGGTGCAGCGGTACTCGGGGTTGGGGGGCAGCCACTGCGCCGCGTCCTTGTCGCCCTTGCCCTGGTTCGTCGGTCCGTCGACGGCAAGGAGGTTCCGGGGATCGTTCGCGAGATTCTTGCGGGCCTGTGCGTCGAGCAGGCGCGCACCCTTCTCCCACGCGTCCGACAGGGCGACGACGTGATCGATCTGCACCGCCGACGACGTGTCCACCCCGCGCCGGAAGTAGATCTCCCGGCCCGTGTACGGGTCGTACAGGGTTCCCGCCTCGACGGTGCACTCCTTCGTCACCGGTGCCAGCTTGATGTTCACCAGATCCCGCTTCAGGACGTCGTTGCGGGTGTCGCAGCCGTTGCGCCCGCCCGCGACGGTCACGTCGTCGGTCCACGCCGGCCCGAACAGCGCACGGTCGTACCCGCCGGAGGGGTCCGGTTCCCGCACGGCGAGGCTCTTCAGCAGTTCGACCGCCTCGGCGGCGGCGGCCGACGACGGGGCCGGGACGGGCGCCGACGTGGACCCGCCGGGACCCGCCTCGTCGCCGCCGTACGTCTGCTGGAGGACGACGAAGGCGACGAAGGCGAGCACGTAGGCGAGCAACCACAACCAGCGACGACGACCGGTCGAGTTCGCCGCGGCCACTACTGCGCGAGCTGCGGCATCTTCACGACCTGCCCCGCGTAGGACAGTCCGGCGCCGAAGGCGAGCAGCAGGGCGAGCCCGCCGGGCCGGACCTGGCCGGTGCGCAGCATCTTCTCCATCGCGAGGGGGATGGACGCGGCGGAGGTGTTGCCCGTTTCGATGATGTCGTCGGCGACGGCCACCGTCTCCGGCAGGTCGAGCTGCCGGACGATGACGTCGTTGATGCGCAGGTTGGCCTGGTGCGGCACGAACGCGTCGAGGGCGGCGAGTTCGACACCGGCCTTGTCGGCGACCTGGCGGGCGATCTTCCCCATCTCGAAGGCAGCCCAGCGGAACACCGCGGTGCCCTCCATGATGATCCAGGGCCGCTTCTGATCGGGGTTGTCCGCGAAGCTCACCCAGTCCGGTTCCTGGCGGATGGCGTCGGCCTGGGAGCCGTCCGACCCCCACACGGTGGGACCGATACCCACCTCGTCGGACGGGCCGACGACCACGGCACCGGCGCCGTCGCCGAAGATGAACCGCACCGAGCGGTCGGTGGGTTCGGTGGTGTCGCTCATGCGCTCGACGCCGACGACGACCACGTAGTCCTCGGTCCCGGTGCGCACCATGTCGGACGCCACGCCGAGCGCGTAGCAGAACCCGGCGCACCCGGCCGAGATGTCGAGAGCGGCCGCGCCCCCGGTGCCCAGGGCGTGCGCGACCAGCGCCGCGGACTGCGGCGTCTGATTCGGGTAGGTCGAGGTGGCCACGATGACGGCACCGACACGATCACCGGTGATGTCGGCGGCCTCGAGCGCCTTGCGGGCCGACGCGATCGCCATGTCCACCACCGACTCCTCGGGGTGCGGCTTCGCGAAGCGCCGTTCCTTGATGCCGGACCGCGACTGGATCCACTCGTCGCTCGAGTCGATCTGCTGGCAGATCTCGTCGTTGGTCACGACCCGCTCGGGGCGGTGCACGCCCAGCCCGAGCAGTGCGGTGTTCCGCAGCGGGGCGGGACCGGCGATCTGTGCACCCATCAGGCGAATCTCCTCTGCTTCGTGCACTGCTCGTCAGTGCATCGCGTCCCTGACACGGTAACGCGCGCGCGAATCGTAGCGGAGCCCACCCGTCGGCCCGGGCCTCGTGCGAGTACCGCCAGGACACGCCGACGGACACCGAAGGACGTGTGACGGTTGTCACTCGCTGTTACCGTCTGTGGCCGTGCACACACGTAATGGGGGTTACCGACGTGCCTCGTTCCGAGTCGGGGTCACCGCACTGACCTGTGCGGTCGTCGCCCTGGTCCCGTTCGCGGGCACCTCCGCGGCGAACCCGAACGCGATCAATCCCATCCCGGGCCTCAACGGGGTCAACGGCCTGCCGGAGTTGCGCGGCCGCACCCAGGTGGTGGCACAGCAGACCGGGATGCTCAGCACCAACCGCACCCAGGATCTGAACGTCCTGGGCACCGACCTGGGCGTGATGTGGGACAACGGGCGCGGCCAGGTGCTGACCGCGTTCGGTGACACCGCGGGCCTCGGCGTGCCCAATCTGCTGTCGGGCAGTATCTGGGCCTGGCGCAGCAGTTCCCTGTTCCGCAGCTCGGACCGCCACCTCGCCGACGGGATGACGTTCGACAGCGCGGCCCGCGACTTCTTCGGCCAGGCCAAGGAACTCGTCCCGAGCCCGAAGATCCCGTTCGTGGAGATCAGCCGGATCCCCACCGCGGGGATCGCCGTCGGCGACACCCAGTTCCTGAGCCTGATGTCGGTGAAGAACTGGGGGCCGGCCGGTTCGTGGGAGACCAACTTCTCCGGCCTGGCCTTCTCCCACGACAACGGGGAGAACTGGACGGTGGCGCCGCAGACCGAGCGGCCGAACGCCGACGGGAACCGGAACTTCCAGATGGGTGCCTTCGTCCGGCACGGCGGGTTCGTCTATCAGTACGGCACCCCGCCCGGTCGTGGCGGGCCGGTGCACCTGGCGCGGGTACCGGAACAGCAGATCCTCGACCTCGCGGCGTACGAGTACTGGGACGGCGGCGCGTGGGTCCGCGACGTGAACGCGGCGCGCCCGGTGATGACGGGTGGTGCGGCGGAACTGTCGGTGCAGTGGAACGACCACCTCGGGCAGTTCGTCCTGCTGACCACCGACGCGCACAACTCCGTCGTGCTGCGCCGGGCACCGTCGCCGACAGGGCCGTGGAGCGCGCCGGAGGTCGTCCTCGACACCCGCGAACTGCCGACGGCGTACGGCGCGTACATCCACCCGTGGTCGTCGGGCCCGGACCTGTACTTCCTCACGACCGTGCACCAGAACTACAACGTGCTCCTGCTGCGCACCACGCTCCACCCCTGACCCGCGCGGCGTCCGGGCTACCGTGCGTCCATGGACGCACGGGAGTGGGATGCGCGGTACGCGAAGAGCGAGACGGTGTGGGGGGTGCCGCCGAACCCGGTGCTCGTCGAGTTCGCGACGTCGCTGCCGCACGGCCGGGCTCTGGATCTGGGCTGCGGCGAGGGCCGGCACTCGCTCTGGCTGGCCACGCGCGGCTGGGAGGTGACCGGACTCGACTTCTCCCGCGTGGCGGTGGACAAGGCCCGGGCGATCGCGGCGCAGGCGCCACGGCGGGTGCGCGAACGCCTGACGTACGAGTGCGCCGACGTGACCGGGGCCACTTTCGAGGCTCGATATGATCTCGTCCTCTCGGCCTATCTCCATTTCCCTCCACCACAGCGACAGGCATTGATCGACAATGCGATCGCGGCCCTGAAACCTGATGGAATCCTCATATTTCTGGGCCACGATTCGCTCAATCCCACCGAGGGTGCCGGCGGTCCCCGGGATCCCGAAATCCTCTACACCCCAGCAGATGTCGTCGCGGAAATCGATGGCCGACTGCAAATCCGGACCGCCGAACGAAGAATGCGGGAAACGGACGCCGGAATGGCGATCGATGCGTTGGTGGTGGCCCACAAACCAACTCTTGGCAGTTAGTTGCCCGACGGGTAACATAGGCGGATGTTACCGACGAGTAATAACTTGGGCGGTACTCGAACACAGCTTGACCGCACCATCTCACTGGGAGTAGCGCAGACATGGGCCATTACAAGAGCAACCTCCGGGATCTGGAGTTCAACCTCTTCGAGGTGCTGAGGATTCAGACGCTCCTCGAGGCCGGGCAGTTCGGCGACCTCGACGAGGAGACCTCTCGTGGCATCCTGGCCGAGGTGAAGACCCTCACCGAGGGCCCGGCGGCGGAGTCCTTCGCCGAGACCGACCGCACCCCTCCGGTCTTCGACCCCGAGACCCACTCGGTCTCGCTGCCCGAGGGCTTCAAGAAGGCGTTCAACTCCTGGTACGAGGCCGGCTACTGGTCCATGGGCCTCGAGGAGGAGATCGGCGGAACGCCCGCACCGCGCGCCCTGAGCTGGGCCGTCAACGAGATGATGCTCGGCGCCCAGCCGGCCGCCTTCATGTACGCCGCCGGCCCCTCCTTCGCCGGTGTGCTCCACGCCAACGGCACCGACGAGCAGAAGCAGTGGGCCGCGACCATCGTCGAACGCGGCTGGGGCGCCACCATGGTGCTGACCGAGCCCGACGCCGGCTCCGATGTCGGCGCCGGCCGCACCAAGGCGATCAAGCAGGACGACGGCACCTGGCACATCGAGGGCGTCAAGCGGTTCATCACCTCGGCCGACTCCGACGACCTGTTCGAGAACATCTTCCACCTCGTCCTCGCCCGCCCGGAAGGCGCCGGCCCCGGCACCAAAGGCCTCTCGCTCTTCTTCGTCCCGAAGTTCCACTTCGACTTCGAGAAGAACGAGATGGGTGAGCGCAACGGCGTGTTCGTCACCAACGTCGAGCACAAGATGGGCCTGAAGGCGTCCGCCACCTGCGAGCTCACCTTCGGCGGGCACGGCGTCCCGGCCAAGGGCTGGCTCGTCGGCGAGGTCCACAACGGCATCGCCCAGATGTTCGACGTCATCGAGCACGCTCGCATGATGGTGGGCACCAAGGCCATCGCGACGCTGTCGACCGGTTACCTCAACGCCCTGGCCTACGCCAAGGAGCGCGTGCAGGGCGCCGACCTGACCCAGATGACCGACAAGACCGCCCCCCGGGTCACCATCACCCACCACCCGGACGTGCGACGCTCGCTGGCCATGCAGAAGGCCTACGCCGAGGGTCTGCGCGCGGTTTACCTCTACACCGCCGCGCATCAGGACGACGTCGTCGCCGAGCAGATCTCCGGTGCCGACCACGAGCTGGCGCACCGCGTCAACGATCTGCTGCTGCCGATCGTCAAGGGTGTGGGCTCCGAGCGCGCCTACCAGTACCTGACGGACTCGCTGCAGACGTTCGGCGGCTCGGGCTTCCTGCAGGACTACCCGATCGAGCAGTACATCCGCGACGCGAAGATCGACTCCCTCTACGAGGGCACCACCGCGATCCAGGCGCAGGACTTCTTCTTCCGCAAGATCGCGCGTGACCGCGGCGTCGCCCTGGCACACGTGACCGGCCAGATCCAGAAGTTCCTCGCCTCCGACAGCGCCGACGAGCGCCTCAAGTCGGAGCGGGCCCTGCTGGCCACCGCGCTCGAGGACGTCCAGGCCATGACCGCCACCCTGACCGGCTTCCTCATGGGCGCCCAGGAACAGCCCACCGAGCTGTACAAGGTGGGCCTGGGCTCGGTGCGGTTCCTGCTGGCCGTCGGTGACCTGCTCATCGGCTGGCGGCTGCTCGAGCAGGCCGAGATCGCCCTCGCGGCCCTCGACGCCGGCCCGGATTCCAAGGACAAGGCGTTCTACGAAGGCAAGGTCGCCGTCGCCGGCTTCTTCGCCAAGAACGTCCTGCCCGAGCTGACCGCCGTGCGCAGCATCGTCGCCAACGTCGACCTCGACCTCATGGAGCTCGACGAAGCGGCCTTCTGAGCCGGCGCTCGGGCGGAACCGAGTACGTAGACAGAAGCCGAGTACGTAGACAGAAGCACTGTGCCCTCCCGTCGCACGACGGGAGGGCACAGTGCTGTGTGCACGGACTGCCGCGGCTACTCCGTATCGGCCGCAGTCGGCGATGCCGCCGCGGGCGCCGCGGCAGGAACTTCCTCCGCCTCGTCCGCGCCGCTCGGCGCGGGCTGCGGGGTCGTCGTCACGGCCGGGCGCGCGCCGGCAGGTTCCTCCGCGCCACCGCCGGGCGTCTCCGCCTCACCGGGCGCCGGCTGCGACGGTGCGGCCGGCGCCGACTCCCGCTCGGGCTCCGGCTCGGCGCTGACGCAGCGCACCACGGGCACCGGGTCGTAGCGGACCGTGCGGGTGGTGCTCGAGATCTGCCGGCCGCTGGCCGCGTCGGTGATGATGCGGGTGTCGCTCACCGTGAACCCCTGCGCACCGCTCGACGGGATGCATCCCGGCCCGGCCGGCAGGGTGATCGTGTTCGGTGCCGTGAAGTTGGTGCGGGAACCGGTCACGGACTCGACGTCGACGGTCTTGGTGCCCCAGATCCGCACCGTGATGTCCGACGACGTGCCGATCGCCTGGATCAGCACCCCGGTGTCGGAGGGATTGCGGAACTTCAGGTCGATCGCGCCCTCGTAGACCGTCGCTTCCCGGGCCGCCGGGTACCGCGAGATGTAATAGCTGTGCTCGGTGTGTTCGACGTCCTCCATACCGGCGAAGTACGTCGCGTTGTACAGGGTGGTCGCGAGCTGGCTGATGCCGCCGCCCACGGCCTTGGACGGGCGCCCGTTGTTGATGATCCCGGACTCGACATACCCCTGCGCCGCGCCGCGCGGGCCCGTGTAGCCGTTGAGCGAGAACGTCTCCCCCGGCTTCACCAGCGCACCGTTGATCTCCGACGCCGCCAGGCGGATGTTCACACCCGACGCGTACTCGAAGCCCCCGGTGGTGAACTCACCGATCACCTCGCGGATGCCCAGCTTCTCGGCGGCCTCCGTGGTCAGCGCCGGCTCGGCCGGCTTGTACACGGCGTCGGTCACCCGCTCGCCCGGCGCGGCCAGCAGCTGCGGCAGCGACTCGAGACTCACCGGCCAGTCGACGAGCTCGCCGGCGACCGACGGGATCACCGTCGGGCCGCCGCCTTCGAGCACGATCCGGGCGTCCTTCGGCTCGACCTCGGTCGCCGCCAGTTGCGGCCGGAGGATCTCCGTCGCGGCCTCGATCCCGTACTGCGGGGACAGGCCCCCGTTGCCGTCCGGCACGAAGGTCAGCACGGCGCCGATCCGGTCGCTGGGCAGGGTCGCGACGGCCCCGTCCCGTCCGCGCACCGTCACGTCGCCGGCGACGGCCGGATCCGCGACCTCCCGCAGTGCGCGCTCGAGTCCCTCGGGCGTGACCGTCACGTCGACCGTCTCGACCGGGAACTCGACGTCGCCGAACGCCCACCGCTCGGCGAACAGGTCTGCGGAGGCCTCCGCATCGAGGGTCTGCCCGGGCAGCGGCGCCACCGGCACCGGCGTTGCGCCGTCGAACACGAGGTTGCCCTCGCGGGGTGCACGGTCGGCGACCGCACGCACGCCGCCGATCGCGGCCGACAGCGCGGCGTCGTCGCGGGTGGACACGACACCGATCTCGTCACCGCCACCGAAGAACGACGTCACGCGGGTTATCGGATCGAGCGGCTGCGATCCGATGCGGTCGAGGGTGTGCTCCCAGTCGACGTCCAGACCGGCCTGCGCCGGCACGATCTGCGCGGTCACGTCGCCCGCGGTGACGGTGACGGGCTCGTCTGTGCGCGGGCCGAGTTCGGCCCGCAGGATCTGCTCGGCTTCCGGAACCGACCGTCCGCCGATCTCGATGCCGGCAACGGTGACGCCGCGCGGAACGTTCCCCGAGGAGACGACGAGGTCACCGACATAGAGGGCCGCGAGCACGGCGAACACTCCACCGGCGACGAGGGCGATGCGGCGCCAGGGCGGACCGCTGTCGCCCCCGGGTCCGGTCGGCGCCGGCTCCTCGGGTGTGGGCCCGGCGGGCGGGGGCCCGGCGGGCGGGGGTCCGGCGGGCGGGGGTCCGGCAGGCGGGGGTCCGGC
>NZ_AJFC01000121.1:0-4019 GCF_000256505.1 Rhodococcus sp. P14
CCGGTACCTCTGACGGCGTCGCCGAGCGGGCGGTCGCGTCCCCCGCGACGGCGGGCTCGCGGGCGGCGTCGTCCGACAGGCTGGGGAGGACCTCGGTCTCGACGTCGGCCGCAGTGCGGTCTGTCGCCGGCCCGACGGCGTCGGTGCGGTCCGTCGCCGGCCCGACGGCGTCGGTGCGGTCCGTCGCCGGCCCGACGGCGTCGGTGCGGTCCGTCGCCGGCCCGACGGCGTCGGTGCGGTCCGTCGCCGGCCCGACGACGGGCAGCACGGCCGTGGGCGCCTCCCAGGGCGGTACCTCCGCCGGCGGTGCCGGCTCGGCGTCCGGGCCCGACCGGGCGGGCTCGGGCGCAGCGTCGTCGGCGACGGACGGCGGGGTGTGCTCGGGGCTCTCCCCGGGGATTGCCTCCGACCGGTCACCGGCGGCGTCCTGAGCCGCAGCCTCCGGTTCGGGGACGACCGATCGAGCGTCGTCCTGGCCGTCCTCGGGGTCGTTCGTCCCGTTCTTGCCGCTCACCCGTGTCCTTTCACCGGGGTGCGCCCCGGTTCGGGCACACCACTCGGTATCCAGCCTAATGTCGGATTCCGAGCGCTCCCGATCGGACGGGCGGCCGGAGCGCGCACGGAGAAGCGAAAGACCTCGCGCTGCCGCCAGGTCGGGGGTCAGGCAGCAACGCGAGGTCGCCTGGTTTATCGGTGGTCCCGCCCGGGCGTTACAGACTTCCGAGATTTTTTCCGGACGGGACCGCGGGAAGCGGGACTCAGGCCTCGAGAATGGCGGTCACACCCTGCCCACCTGCAGCGCAGATGGAGATCAGGCCCCGCACGGGCTTGCCGGTCTCCTGCTTCTTCTCATGCAGCATCTTCGCCAGGGACGCGAGAATGCGTCCGCCGGTCGCGGCGAACGGGTGCCCGGCCGCCAGCGACGAGCCGTTGACGTTGAGTTTGGTGCGATCGATGGACCCGAGGGGAGCGTCCAGGCCGAGCCGGCCCTTGCAGTACTCCTCCGACTCGAACGCCTGGAGCGTGGCCAGCACGACGGAGGCGAACGCCTCGTGGATCTCGTAGAAGTCGAAGTCCTGCAGGGTCAGGCCGTTGCGGCGCAACAGGCGCGGGATCGCGTAGGTGGGGGCCATGAGCAGGCCGTCACCTCCGTGGACGTAGTCGACGGCCGCGGTTTCCGAGTCCACGAGGTAGGCGAGCACGGGGAGCCTGCGCTCCGCGGCCCACTCCTCGGAGGACAGCAGCGCCGCCGACGCACCGTCGGTGAGCGGGGTCGAATTGCCCGCGGTCATGGTGGCGTCGCCGAGCTTGACTCCGAACACCGGCTTCAGGCCGGAGAGCTTCTCGACGGTCGAGTCCGGGCGCAGGTTGTCGTCGCGGGTGAGGCCCAGGAAGGGGGTGACGAGATCGTCGAAGAAGCCCCGGTCGTAGGCGGCGGCCATGTTGCGGTGGCTCGCGGCGGCGAGTTCGTCCTGCGCCTCGCGGGAGATGCCGAACTCCTTGGTGGTGACGGCCGCGTGTTCCCCCATGGACAACCCCGTGCGGGCCTCGCCGTTGCGGGGGATCTCGACACCGAGCATCGACGGCCGGACCTGGCCGAGCAGCTTGATGCGGTCCCCCGTCGAACGGGCCCGGTTGAGGGAGAGCAGGAACTCGCGCAGTTCGTTGTTGACACCGATGGGGGCGTCGGAGGTGGTGTCGACTCCGCCGCCGATGCCGGCCTCGATGCGGCCGGCGGCGATGGCGTCCCCCACGGAGATCACCGACTGCAGGCCGGTGCCGCAGGCCTGCTGCAGGTCCCAGGCGGGGGTGTGGGGGTTCAGCGCGCTGCCGAGCACGCACTCGCGGATCAGGTTGAAGTCGCGACTGTGCTTGAGGACGGCACCGCCGACGACGGCACCGAGCCGCTCACCCTGCAGATTGAACCGGCTCACCAGGCCGTCGAGCGTGGCGGTGAACATGTCCTGGTTCGAGGCGCGGGCGTACGTGCGGTCCGACCGGGCGAACGGGATCCGGTTGCCGCCGAGGATTGCGACACGGCGCAGCTGCGTGGAACGGGCGGTGGTGGTCACTGACGTCTCCCGGGATGCTGGTGGATGATGGGGGTGAGTACGGGCTCTCGCTACTATTCTTACTCGCGAGTAAGTTCATTGTCGACACCACATCGTCGGCCCCTCCCGACAATACCGACGTCCGAACCAGAGAAGGTGGAATCGTGGCTGAAACCAAGACCGCCCCCGGCCTCTACGCCCAGTTGATCGGGTCCGCGCCCGGAGCATTCCTCGCCAAGCAGTTCGGCCTGCCGCAGCCGGAGAAGCTGCGCCGGTACGAGCCGGGGCAGCCGCCGCTGGCGGGCCCGCTGCTCCTCGGGGGCAACGGCCGCCTCGTCGAACCGATCCGCACGCTGCTGTCCGACTACCCCTTCGCCGACCCCGCCGACACCGAGTACGGCGCGCTCGTCTTCGACGCCACCGGCATCACGGACGTCGCCGGGCTGGAACAGCTGTTCACCTTCTTCCAGCCCGCCATCAAGGGCCTCGGTCCGAGCGGACGTGTCGTCGTGCTCGGCACCACCCCGGAGGAGGCGTCCTCCGTGGACGAGCGCATCGCCCAGCGCGCGCTCGAGGGCTTCACCCGCAGCGTCGGCAAGGAGCTGCGCCGGGGGGCCACGGCGCAACTGGTGTACGTCTCCCCCGACGCCGCCACCGGACTCTCCGGTCTCGAATCCACGCTGCGTTTCCTGCTGTCCGCGAAGTCCGCTTTCGTCTCCGGTCAGGTGATCCGTGTCGGAGCCGGCGACGCGACGGCGCCCGAATCGTGGGAGCGTCCGCTCGCGGGGAAGGTGGCCGTCGTGACCGGCGCCGCCCGCGGCATCGGCGCCACGATCGCTGAGGTACTCGCCCGCGACGGCGCGCACGTCGTCTGCGCGGACGTGCCGGCGGCCGGCGACGCCCTGTCGCAGACGGCGAACAAGGTCGGTGGGGTCTCCCTCGCACTGGACGTCACCGCCCCGGACGCGGGCGACAAGCTCGCCGACTACCTGCTCGAGCGGCACGGCGGCGCCGACGTCATCGTCCACAACGCCGGCATCACCCGCGACAAGCTGCTCGCCAACATGGACGCCGCGCGGTGGAACGCCGTCATGGCCGTGAATCTGCTCGCCCCCCAGAAGATCACCGAGAAACTGGTCGAGCGGGGCGCACTGAAGGAGGGCGGCCGGGTGGTCGACGTGTCGTCGATCGCCGGCATCGCCGGCAACCGCGGCCAGACCAACTACGGCGCGTCCAAGGCGGGCGTCATCGGCATGGTGCAGGCGACCGCGCCCGTGCTGGCCGAGAAGAACATCACCGTCAACGCCGTCGCGCCCGGCTTCATCGAGACGGCCATGACCGCAGCCATCCCGGTGGCCACCCGCGAGGCCGGCCGGCTGATGAGTTCGCTGCAGCAGGGCGGGCAGACCGTCGACGTCGCCGAGACCGTCGCCTGGTTCGCCAACCCGGCGTCGAGCGCGGTCACCGGCCAGGTCGTGCGCGTGTGCGGCCAGTCCATGCTGGGGGCGTGATGGCTGTCGTCGAACTTTCTTCACGCCCTTCGACTCTCGACGTCTACTCCCGGGCGGTGCTCTCGGCGCTGCCGGTCGTGGGTGCTTCCGGCGACAGCCTGCCCGACGACACCCTCGTGCTGCGCGGCCTGCGCGTGGACCCGGACAACCTGGCCGGGTACACGAAGGTGTGCGGGCTGCGCTTCGGCGACACACTGCCGCTGACCTACCCGTTCACCCTCACGTTTCCCGTCGTGATGAAGCTGATGGTGTCGAAGGGCTTCCCTTTCCCCGCCGTCGGTTCCGTTCACGCCGAGAACGTGATCGAGCAGTTGCGGCCCGTGTCCGTGACCGAGCCGCTGGATCTGAGGGTGCATGCCGAGAACCTGCGGGAACACCGCAAGGGCCTGCTCGTCGACCTGGTGAGCGAGATCAGCGTCGGCCGGGAGCCGGTGTGGCGGGGGGGGGCGGCGGTTCC
>NZ_AJFC01000122.1:0-5527 GCF_000256505.1 Rhodococcus sp. P14
CGGTGTGGCGGCAGACGTCGTCGTTCCTGCGCCAGCAGCGCACCTCGCTGTCGGATCAGCCGAAGCCCGAACCGAAGGCCGAGGAGATCCCGCCGGTGCCGACGTCGACGTTGCGGGTGGACCAGAAGACGATCGACCGCTACGCCTCGATCTCGGGTGACCGCAACCCGATCCACGTCTCGCGGCTCGGCGCCAAGGCGTTCGGGTTCCCCAGGCCCATCGCGCACGGCATGTGGAGCGCGGCCGCGGCACTGCGGGCCGTGGAGGGCCGCATCCCGTCGCACGCGACGTACTCGGTCCGGTTCGGCAAGCCGGTCCTGTTGCCCGCGACCGTGAATCTGTACGCCGCGCGCGCCGCCGCCGGCTGGGACCTGGCGCTGCGCGACCCGAAGAAGGGCTACCCGCACCTCACCGCCACCCTGCGCTGAGAGCGGCTGCGCCGCAGTCCGCACTCACACGCTGAACCATCGACGCACCGCCACCGCCGTGCGTGTTTTCGGTAGTACCGACTACCGAAAACACGCACGGCGTCGCTGACTCTGGCGTCCCTCACTCCGAAGACGTCCGCGTCGCGAAGTGGCTCTATTTACAAATCTTCTCCTTTGTCTACCGCGCCGACCCAAACTGATGTACTGTCCAAGAGACAGTGAGCTGGCTCATACCAGCTCCTCCGCGGATCACGGGACAGGGAGGTCGAACGGTGACGACGTCGGACATCGGCCGGCACGCGCACACGCCGGTGGAACAGTGGCGCGATCGCAAGCGGTATCTGTGGCTCATGGGGCTGATCCCGCCCACGGCGATCTTCCTCGCGACGGCGCTGGTCTGGGGATTCAACCAACTCGGCTGGACCGCGGTCTCGTCGGTGTGGTGGTGGATCGGTCCCCTGCTGGTGTACGTGCTGCTGCCGATCCTCGACCGGTTCTTCGGCCCCGACGGGCAGAATCCGCCCGACGAGGTGATGGAGATGCTCGAGAACGACAAGTACTACCGGTACTGCACCTACGCCTACATCCCGTTCCAGCTGGCCAGCCTCGTCTTCGCCTGCTACCTGTGGTCGGCCACGGACCTGTCCTGGCTGGGGATCGACGGCGGCCTGGGTCTGGTCTCGAAGATCGGCCTGGCGTTCAGCGTCGGCGTGATGGGGGGCGTCGGGATCAACACCGCCCACGAACTCGGCCACAAGAAGGACGACCTCGAACGGTGGCTGTCGAAGATCACCCTGGCCCAGACCGGCTACGGCCACTTCTACATCGAACACAACCGCGGCCACCACGTGCGGGTCTCCACCCCGGAGGACCCGGCCTCGGCCCGTTTCGGCGAATCGTTCTGGGCGTTCCTGCCGCGCAGCGTGTGGGGCAGCCTGAAGTCGTCGTGGGAGCTCGAGAAGACCCGCCTGCAGCGACTCGGCAAGAGCCCGTGGACCCTGCGCAACGACGTCCTCAACGCGTGGGCGATGTCGGTGGTCCTGTTCGGCGTGCTCGTCGCGGTGTTCGGCCCGGTCATCGTTCCGTTCCTGATCCTGCAGGCCGTCTACGGTTTCTCCCTGCTCGAGACGGTGAACTACCTCGAGCACTACGGACTGCTGCGGCAGAAGACGGCCTCGGGCCGGTACGAGCGCTGCACCCCCGCGCACAGCTGGAATTCCGACCACATCGTCACCAACATCTTCCTGTACCACCTGCAGCGACACAGCGACCACCACGCCAACCCGACGCGCCGCTACCAGACCCTGCGAAGCATGGACGGCGCCCCCAACCTGCCCAGCGGCTACGCGAGCATGATCGGCCTCGCCTACATTCCGCCGCTGTGGCGCAAGGTGATGGACCATCGCGTCGTCGAGCACTACGACGGCGACCTCACCCGAGCCAACATCCAGCCTCGCAAGCGCGACAAGGTTCTCGCGCAGTACGGAGCACAGTGATGGCCGCCTACGAATGCCCGGTGTGCAACTACGTCTACGACGAGACCGCCGGCGCGCCGCGCGAGGGTTTCCCCGCCGGCACCCCCTGGGACGCGATTCCCGACGACTGGTGCTGCCCCGACTGCGGGGTCCGCGAGAAGATCGACTTCGAAGGACGCTGAGATGACCACCGACTACAAGCTGTTCCGTTGCCTGCAGTGCGGATTCGAGTACGACGAGGCCGAGGGCTGGCCCGAGGACGGCATCGAGCCCGGCACCCGCTGGGACGACATCCCCGACGACTGGTCCTGCCCGGACTGCGGCGCCGCCAAGTCCGACTTCGAGATGGTCGAGGTCAGCCGGACGTGACCGAGACGATCGTCGTCGTCGGCACCGGGGTGGCCGGCGCGACCGCCGCACAGACCCTGCGCAACGAAGGCTTCGCCGGCCGTGTCGTGCTGATCGGCGAGGAGGCCGCACTGCCGTACCGGCGGCCGGTGCTCTCGAAGGACCTGCTCGCCGGCAGGATCACCGACGAGAAGGCGCAACTCGAACCGGCCGGCTACTGGACCGACCACGACATCGAATTGCGCACCGAGACCCGGGTCGTCGAACTCGACCCGGAACGTCACCGACTCCGGCTGTGGGACAACGAGATCGTCGAGTACGACGCGGTGATCCTGGCGACGGGTGCGCGCGCCCGTCACCTCGAGCACGACGCCGGGGACCGGGTGCTGAGCCTGCGCACGGCGGAGAACGTCGCGCCGCTGCGGGCCGCGATCGCGTCGCACCGAGCGCTCCTCGTCGTCGGCGCCGGCCTGATCGGCTGCGAGGTCGCCTCCACCGCACGAGAACTGGGAGCCGAGGTCACGGTGCTCGAGAGTGCGCCGTCGCCGCTCGCCCGCATCGTGCCGCCCGCGGTGGCCCGGATGTACGTCGGCCTGCACGCCGAACACGACGTGCCCGTCCACACCGGCGTCGCGCTGCGCTCCCTCACCGGGAGCGACGACGGGGTGCACGCCGTCGCGGAGGACGGCCGCTCCTGGACGGCGGGCACCGCGCTCGTCGCGGTGGGCTCGGTGCCGGACACCGCGCTCGCCCGGGCGGCCGGGCTCACCGTCGGCGACGGCATCGTCGTCGACGAGGCCTACCGCACCTCGGCCGCCGGGGTGTACGCCGCGGGCGACGTGATCGAGCAACCCGACCCGGTACTCGGCGGCCGGCACCGCACGGAGAACTGGAACAGCGCCCGGGCGCAGGGCCTTGCCGCGGCGAAATCCGTTCTCGGGCAGCCGCTCGGCGCCGCGGAGGTGCCGTGGGGCTGGTCCAACCAGTACGGGCACAACCTGCAGTTCGCCGGCTGGTCCCGGCACGACGACGACTACGTGGTGCGCGGGTCGATCGAGGACCGCGACTTCACGGCGCTCGCGCTGCGCGGCGACCGGCTCGTGGGGGCGATCGCCCTCGGCCGTCCGAAGGACATCCGCATCGTGCGCCGGCTCGTGGCCGCCGGCGCCCCGATCGACCGCGCCGCCCTGGCGGACGAGTCCGTCGCACTGGGCGACGTCGCCGGTCGGGGCGCGGCCGTGCCGGCCTCGCTGTAACGGGCAGCCACCTCGGCTCGCCCGGACGACGTCCGGCGGAAGGCTCCCCCGAGGCCCTGCCGGGGCCGTCTCCGGACTGCCCCGACAGGGCCTCGGGGCGTCTCAGCCGTGCTGGTCGGTGCGCTTCTTGCCGGCCAGTCCGCGCCAGGCGAGGTTCTCGAGCAGGTCGGCGGCTTTCTCCACGTCGATCTCGCCGCCCGCGATGCGGTCGGCGACCGCCTCACCGGCACCGACCAGCGCCACCGCCATGATGGCGAAGTCCGTTCCCGGCTCCGGGTCGCGGGTGCTCGACTCCAGCAGATGCGCGGTGAGCTCGATGAGCCGGTCCCGGCTGCTGCGGACCTGCCCGGCGAACGCCTGCTGCGACATCGCCTGGCGGTAGAGCACCATCCACGAGTTGCGGTGGGCGTCGACGAACCCGAGGAACGACTCGAGCGCCACCCGCAGCTGGTCGCGCGGCGTGAGCCCGGGGTCGCCGGCGGGCGTCAGCGCCTCGACGAACCGCTGCCCCTCGCGGCTGATGCACGCGGCGAACAGTTCGTCCTTCGAGCCGTAGTACAGGTAGAGCATCGGCTTGGAGATCTGCGCCCGGGCCGCGATGGCGTCCATCGAGGTATTGTGGAATCCGTTCTCGGAGAAGACCTCCACCGCGGCATCGAGCATCTGCTGTTCCCGCACCGCGCGAGGCAGTCGCTTGGTACCGCCGGCCATGTCTCCTCCAAGTCCCGATGCTCCGATTCCTTACTCTAGAGTAAGGATCGGGTTTCCGACGTCGATTCAGCAGTCCAGCGCGCCCTTGGCGCGCGCGACGGTGCGCACCGCGTCGTCCACCCGCGCGGCCGGGAGCTCCCCCGTCGCCACCGCCTGCTCGAGGTGGTCGAGCACCCGCGGGACGTCGTCGGTGGACAGCCACAGCGCCTGGTCCACCCCGGCGGCGAGCGCCGCCTGCACCGCCTCGGTGATGTCGTACGTATCGGTGATGGCCCGCATCCCCGACAGGTCGTCGGTGAAGACCACCCCGTCGAACGGCGGGGCGCCGTAGCCCGTTCCGGAACGCAGCAACTGCACGGCCTGCGGGCTGATGCTCGCCGGCACGCCCTCGGTCAGACCCGGCACGTCCAAGTGCCCGAGCATCACCGCGACCCCGGAATCGACGAGCTCCCGGTACGGCACCAGGTCCACCTGCTGCAGCTGGTCGAGCGGCGGCGCGGTGACCGCACCGGTGTGCGAGTCGCCCGACGCCGAACCGTGGCCCGGGAAGTGCTTGAGCACCGGCAGGATTCCCGCGTCGCGCAGCCCGCGCGCGTAGGCGCCGGCGTACTGCACCACCACCTGCGGATCGGCGGAGAAGGAACGGTCGCCGATCACCGCGTCGTCGGGCTGGCTGCTCACATCCACGTCGGGGGCGAAGTCGACGGTGACGCCGAGCTCGCGGAGCTCACGGCCCCGCTCCAGCGCCATCCGGTAGGTCTCCTCCACCGTCATGGTCTGCGCCGTCACCCGCGCCGACGGATCGGGACCCAGCAGCGCCCCAACGCGCGAGACCCGGCCGCCCTCCTCGTCGATGGTGACCATCAGCGGCAGCCGGCTCGCCGCCGTCACCTGCGGGATCTCCCGGTTCGCCAGCATCGACACATCGGTCCAGCTGCCGACGAAGATCCCGCCGATCTGTTCGGACCGCACCGCCTCGAGTGCGTCGGCCGTGCCCGTGACGCCGACGTTGAGCAGCTGCGCCAGCCGCTGCCGCACCGTCAGCGACGCGAGCAGCTCGTCGCCGCACGCCGGTGCGGCGGACGCGGTCGCCATGGGGGCGGGCGACGGTGGCTGCGCGACGGCCGAGGTGTCCTGCGACGTGGGCGCAGCCGTGGACTCGGCGGCCCGGGGAGCGTCCTGTCCTCCGCACCCGGCGACGGCGAGGACGGCCGCGACCGCGACGGTGAGGGTGTGACGGATCCGCATGGCCTCCGACGGTAGCCGACCACCACCGTGCCGGTCCCCACGACCCGCGGCGGCGGGTGGT
>NZ_AJFC01000123.1:0-15017 GCF_000256505.1 Rhodococcus sp. P14
GCCCACGGCGGCGGGTGGTCCCCACGACCCGCGGCGGCGGGTGGTCCCCACGACCCGCGGCGGCGGGTGGTCCCCACGACCCGCGGCGGCGGGTGGTCCCCACGACCCGCGGCGGCGGGTGGTCCCCACGGCCCACGGCGGCCGGTAAAGTGTCCCCCAAGGACCGCCACGACAGCAGGGATTCGTGATGCCCGCAGATCTCATCCTCATCGCCTACGACGGCTCCGAGAACGCCAAGCGGGCCGTGGAATATGCGGGGAGATTCCTCGCCTCGTGCCGCGCCGTCGTCGTCACGGCCTGGGAACCGATGGTCCGTCAGGCCGCCCGCATGTCCGGGCTGTCGGGGGTGATGCAGCCGGAGTGGGTCCCCGACGAGGAGACCGAGGACGTCGCCCTCACCGACGCGAAGGTGATCAACGCGGAGGGACTCGACCTGGCCCGCTCCGCCGGCCTCGCCGCGGAGGGCCGCACCCTCGAGGTGGTCAGTGCCGTGTGGACCGCCATCGTCGAGGCCGCCGACGAGCTGAACGTCGACATCATCGTCACCGGCACCCGCGGCACCACCGGCCTGCGCTCGCTGCTGCAGTCCTCGGTGGCCGACCATGTGCTGCGGCACAGCCACCGGCCCGTGCTGATCGTCCCGCCGGGACGCTAGCCGCGGCGCGAACCGCACGCGGGCGAGGATATCGTCGACCCACCATGGACGGTTTCCTGCTCTCCCGCGCCGATCGCACCGTGCACACCACCGGGACGCGCCGCCGGTTCACCGACATCGCCGAGGCCTCCCTCGCGTTGCGCCGCGGTGAGGCCGACCTGATCGTGGGCGCGCTGCCGTTCGATCCCGAGCGTCCGGCCGCGTTGACCCAGCCCGAAACCGCCGAGGTGACCGGCGCGGCGTGGCAGCCGCCGGACGCCCTGCCCGGCCTGCCCACGGTGCGGATCGCCGCGCAGACCCCGGCGCCGGAGCAACACGTCGCGCGGGTCGCTGCACTGCGCGACCGGCTCGGCCGCGGCGAACTCGACAAGGTCGTCGCCGCCCGCTCGGTCACGCTCGTCGCGAACACCCCTGTCGACCCGCTCGCCCTCGCGGCCCGGATGGCC
This sequence comes from Rhodococcus sp. P14, assembly GCF_000256505.1. Classification (NCBI taxonomy): domain Bacteria; kingdom Bacillati; phylum Actinomycetota; class Actinomycetes; order Mycobacteriales; family Nocardiaceae; genus Rhodococcus; species Rhodococcus sp. P14. Next base: position 1,102 of record NZ_AJFC01000123.1, read on the forward strand.
GAACGCCACCCCACCGCGCACGTCTACGCGGTGGATCTGAGCGCCGCCGGCGAGCGGTACCGCGGCCACACCCTGGTCGGTGCGACGCCCGAGCTGCTGGTCAGCCGTCGCGGCGACGCCGTCACGTGCCGTCCGCTCGCCGGCACCGCCGCGCGGTGCGCCGACCCGGACGCCGACCGGGAGGCGGGCCGCCAGTTGCTCGCCTCGGCGAAGAACCTCGCCGAGCACGCCTTCGTCATCGAGTGGATCCGCGCCCGCCTGGCCCCGCTCTGCGGTGACCTGCAGATCCCCGGCACGCCCGTGCTGACCGCGACGAGCGACGTGTGGCACCTGGCCACCCCGATCACCGGCACCCTGCGCGATCCCGGGACGGACGTCCTGACCCTGGCCGCGGCGCTGCACCCGACCCCGGCCGTGGCCGGCACTCCCACCGAGGCCGCGCTCGCCGCGATCCGCGGCACGGAGGGCGACCGTCGCTTCTACGGCGGAGCGGTGGGGTGGTGCGACGCGAACGGCGACGGGGACTGGCTGGTGGCGATCCGCTGCGCCGAACTCAGCGCCGACGGCAGGCGTGCCCTCGCGTGGGGCGGCGGGGGCATCGTCGCGGCATCCGATCCGCAGGCCGAACTCGACGAGACCACCGCGAAGCTGCGCACACTGCTCGGCGTGCTCGGCCTCTAGGCCGCCACGAGTGGAGCACGCCACAGTTGTCCCCGTGCGGGTGATACCTTGACGCGGAGCGCGACGACGCCGGTTCGGATCCGGCGACGGGCGCGCGCGACGGATGTCGGCTCACACGGGAGCCGACGATGGACGATGGGGAGATGGGTATGGCGAAGTTCGTGGGCCCGGGCCTGGCCAGCGCGGCGATCGGTGCCGTCCTCGGCGCCGTGGCGGTGTTCGGCGTCACGGCGGCGGTTCAGGAGAACACCCGCCCGCAGGTCGACCGCAGCGGCAACGCCGATTCCTCCCTGCTGAACCAGGTTGAGTACGGCAGCCGCTGGCGGCGCCGTCCACGCGACGAGTTCACGCACTTCCCACGGCACGGCACCCCACCCCGGTGGGGCACCGTCCGCCGACCCCTTCTCCAGGCGGTGGTTGTACGGGGCCGCCGTGGTGTCGCTGCTGCTGGCGTTCGCGCAGGCCCCCGGCCTGATCGTCGCCGACACCAAGTACGACCTGACCCAGAATCCCCTCGGGTTCCTCACCCGCGCCGCCCACCAGTGGAGCAGCATCGCGCCGCTCGGCCAGGTACAGAACCAGGCGTACGGCTACTTCTTCCCGCACGGTTCCTTCTTCGCCGTCGGCCAGCTCCTGCACATCCCCCCGTGGATCACCCAGCGGGTGTGGTGGGCGCTGCTGCTGCTCGCCGGGTTCTGGGGCGTGGTGCGGCTCGCGGAGGCGCTCGGCGTCGGTAACCGTGGTTCCCGGCTGATCGCCGCGGCGGCGTTCGCGCTCTCCCCCCGCGTGCTGACCACCCTGGGATCCATCTCGTCGGAGACGCTGCCGATGATGCTGGCGCCGTGGGTGCTGCTGCCGCTCGTGCGCTACCTCGACGGCGACGGGTCGTATTCCGCTCGACGAGCGGCAGCGCCGTATTCCGCTCGACGAGCGGCAGCGCAGTCCGCCGTCGCCGTCGCGCTCATGGGTGCGATCAACGCCGTCGCCACCGTCGCCGCGTGCCTCGTCGCCGGGCTGTGGTGGCTGGCACACCGCCCGAACCGGCGATGGTGGCGGTTCACGCTGTGGTGGATCCCGGCCTGCGTCGTCGCGGTGCTGTGGTGGATCGTGCCGCTGCTGCTGCTCGGCCGCGTCAGCCCGCCGTTCCTGGACTACATCGAATCGTCCGGGGTGACCACGCAGTGGACCTCGCTGGCGGAGGTGCTGCGCGGCACCGACAGCTGGACCCCGTTCGTCTCCCCCGAGCGCATCGCCGGCGCGGTGCTGGTCACCCAGCCCGCGGCGGTCCTCGTCACCGGTCTGCTCGCGGCCGCGGGCCTGGCGGGACTGGCGATGCGTTCGATGCCCGCCCGGGGGCGGTGGACGCTGATCCTGTTCGCCGGCATCGCCGGGCTGGCCGCCGGGTACGTCGGTGACCTCGGCTCGCCGATCGCCGAGCAGGTCCGGCACTTCCTGGATTCGACCGGCGCCCCGCTGCGCAACGTGCACAAGCTCGAGCCGCTGGTGCGGTTGCCGCTCGTGCTCGGGCTCGCGCATCTGCTGCGCCGGGTGCCGCTGCCCGGCGCGGTGCCGTGGCGGCAGGCCCGGACCGCGTTCGCGCATCCCGAGCGGCAGCCCATGGTCGCGTTCGCCACCCTGATCCTCGTGGCGCTGACCCTCGCGACGTCGCTCGCGTGGACCGGCCGGCTCGCCCCGCGCGGTGCCTACGATGCGGTGCCCGGATACTGGCACGAGACCGCCGCGTGGCTCGACGAGCACACCCGTGGGGAACGCGCGCTGATCGTGCCGGGCGCCCCCTTCGGCAGCCAGATCTGGGGCCTGACCCGCGACGAGCCCCTCCAGGCGCTCGCGTCGACGCCGTGGGCCTCCCGCGACGCCGTGCCCCTCGTGCCGCCGGGCGCGATCCGGGCCCTGGACTCGGTGCAGCGGCACATCGCCGACGGCCGGCCCACCCCGGGGCTGGCGGCGACGCTGCGCGGTCAGGGCATCGGGTACGTGGTGATCCGCAACGACCTCGACCCGGAGACGTCGCCGTCGGCGCGGCCGGTGCTCGTGCACCGGGCGATCGAGGGTTCCCCCGGGCTGGTCCGGGTCGCGGAGTTCGGCAACGAGATCACCCGGAACTTCGAGGAGGGCTTCACCGCCGACTCCGACCTGCGGCCGGCGTACCCGGCGGTCGAGATCTACCGCGTGGACCTGCCCGGCGCTCCGGTCGGGCCGTACGCGGTGGACGCGGCCGACGTGCCCCGGGTGCAGGGCGGCCCCGAGGCCCTGCTGCGCCTCGACGACGCCGAGCCGGGCAGCACCGGCCCCGCCCTGCTCGCCGCCGACGCGAACCGCGCGGGTCTGCCCGTCGACGACGTCCTCGTCACCGACACCCCCACCGCCCGTGAGACCGACTACGGCCAGGTCGACCACCACAGCTCGGCGATCCGTGCCGCCGGCGACCCGCGGCGCACCTACAACCTCGTACCGGACTATCCGGTGCCGGACACCGACCTCGTGCATGCCGAATGGGAGGGCGCCCGGATCAGTGTGTCCAGCTCCGCGTCCGACGCCACCCAGCTCGGCGGCACCTCCGTGGGCAGCGGACCGGCGGCCACCGTCGACGGCGATCCCACCACCGGCTGGCACAGCAACGGCCTCGAGTCCGCGGTCGGCCAGTGGCTGCAGCTCGACCTGGACCGGCCCCTCGAGGCCGGGCTGCTGCGGTTGAGCACCAGCCCCGGCGCGCTCGGCCCCGCGGTGAAATGGCTCGAGGTGACCACCGACCGCGGCAGCACGGCCGTGCGCGTCGAGAAACCCGGCCGCGAACAGACCGTGGCGCTGCCGCTCGGACGGACGACCTGGATCCGGATCACCTCCACCCGCACCGAGGACGGGTCGGTGGGCAACCAGTTCGGGCTGACCGAGGTGGCGGTGGACGACTTCACCGACCGCGACAACCCCCGGCCGGTCGACATCCGGCAGCGGATCGTGCTGCCGGACGTCGTCGCCGGGGCGACGGTGCGGGGCTGGAATCTCGGTCAGGAACTGCCCGGCCGCGGCGGCTGCGTCGACACCCCCGATCGGGTGCGGTGTGCGCGGGGTCTGGCCGTCGCAGCCGAGGAGCCGAACCTCTTCACCCGCACCCTGTCGGTGCCCGACGCGACGTCGGTGACGCCGCAACCGTGGGTGCGGGCCCGGCCCGGCCCGGCCCTCGCCGAGATCGCCGCGCTGCCGGACCGGGTGGTCGCCCGCGGCGCCGCCGACGTCGTCGACCTGCAGGGCTCCGCGTTCGCCGCGACCGACGGTGATCCGCGCACCACGTGGACGGCGTCGGAGGAGTCGGTGCGCCCCGGCGCGCCGCGACCGACCGTCACGCTCGACCTGCCGTCCCCGCAGCTGGTGACCGGCCTGGAGGTGACCGCGGGCCTGGGACCGCTGCCGGCGCGCCCGACCCGCGTCGCCGTCGACCTCGGCAGCGGACCGCAGGTGCGCGACGTCGAATCATCAACGACGACAATTGATCTCGAACCACACGTGACGGATCGGGTGGTGCTCGGCCTGGTCGGCTGGGAGGACGTGCTGGACCAGACGGTGCTCGGCTTCGCGAAGGTCGTCCCGCCGGGTCTGGCGGAGGTGACCGTCCTCGGCCCGGACGGTCCGATCGGTCCGCAGGATCCGGTGTACGACCGGCAGGTCACGGTCGGCTGCGACACCGGGCCCGTGCTCACCGTCGACGGACGCAGCTACCGGACCTCGGTCACCGCGACCGTCGCGGACCTCGCCGCCGGTGTCGAGGTGCCGGCCACCTTGTGCGACGAGACCGTCGCGCCGCTGCCCGCCGGGCGCGTCGACGTCGAGATCGACCCGGGCCAGGCGTTCACCGTCGGGACGCTGCGGCTCCCGGTTCCCGGCGCCGCGAGCCCGCCGGCAGCCGAACCCACCGAACTCGCCGTCGGCACCTGGACGGAGAACCTGCGCGAGCTCGAGGTGCCCGCGTCCGAACGGGACCGGCTCGTCGTCGTGCCGGAGAGCACCAACGTCGGCTGGGTCGCCACGGCCGCGGACGGCACCGAACTGACACCCGTGGTGGTCGACGGCTGGCAGCAGGGCTGGGTCGTGCCCGCCGGGACCGGCGGCACCGTGACCCTCGAATTCGCCACCGACCGGTGGTATCGCCTCGGCATCTTCGGCGGCCTGCTCCTGCTGCTGCCGCTGTTCGCGCTCGCGGCGTGGCCGCGCCGGCGCCCCGTCGCCGATCCGGGGCCGTCGCCCCGGGTCTGGGGCAGTACCACCGTCGGCTTCGCCGGCGTGCTGGCCGTCGCGGTCCTCGCGGCCGGCGCGGTGGGCGCGGCGACGACGGTCGTGGCGGCAGCGGCGATCGTGGCGGTGGGCGCCCGCTGGGGCCGCGACGTGGCTGCCCGCACGCTGGTCGTCGTGACCGGATGCGCCACCATGACGGCGATGGCGTTGCTGTCCACCGGGCCGTGGCGGGCGCCGGACGGCTACGTCGGGCACTCGGTCGCCGTCCAGTTCGCCGCGCTGTGCGGGCTCGTCGCGCTGGGAATCGCGGCGCTGCCGGTCTCGGTCAGGGCGCGGCGGAATCTGCGACGCGTTCTGCGGTGGAGGCGACGCGGCTCTGACGGCGCCTGACCTCCCGGCGCACCGGTTCCTCGACGAGGGCGTAGCTGACCGACGCGACGGCGATGCTCAGCACCAGAGTCACCGTGAGCACGAACCAGAAGTCGCCCTGGAACGGGATGAGACCGAAGACCGGGAAGACGATGGACAGCACGGCCAGGTGCCAGATGAAGATGCCGTACGACCATCGGCCCACGGTCAGCGCCGGACCGCTCGCCAGGATGCGGTGCTCGGCGCGCGGCGCCAGGACGAGGGGCGCCAGCAGTGCGAAGCTCATGAGGGCGCCGAGCAGGATCTTGCCGTTGTACTGCCACGGATCGATCTTCACGAGTCCTTCCGGCCCGCCGAGGGCCGTGGTGGACAGCGCGAACGCGGCCACGGCGACCACCGCCATGAGCACCCGGTGCGCCGCGAGGCGGTGCACCCAGGTCCGCTCGCCCGTCACGAGCTCCGCGAGCACCATGCCGGCGGCGAACCACGGCAGATAGCCGGGCAGCCAGTTGTCGTGGTTGATGTGGTCCGGGGTGGGAACCGGCAGCCACGCCCACACCAGCGACAGCGCACTCAGGGCGAGCAACAGCGGGACGCGGAACCGGGCCCGTGCGCCACGCAGACCGGCGAGCGCCGCGGCGAACAGCGGCAGCAGCAGGTAGAAGGCCACCTCCACCGACAGGCTCCACATCTGGGTGAGCCCCTCGGTGAGACTCAGCGGCACGAACACCTGCACGAGGGTCAGGTTCGCGAGCCACAGCCGCCACCCGCCGCCCGCCTCGGGCAGCAGGAGCAGCACGATGCACACCACCACCCAGTAGGCAGGCAGGATGCGGGTGGCCCGGGACAGCAGGTAGCGCCCGGTGGTCGGCGCGGCCCCGAGACCACGCGCGGCCGCCGCGTGCGGCCGCCACAGCAGGAAGCCCGACAGCGCGAAGAACAGGGCGACGGCGAGGTCGAACCGCCCCCAGATGCGGCCGAGCACCGGGTCGTGCACGGCGCCGGTCTGGAATGCCACGTGCGTGATCAGGACGCCGACGGCCGCGAATCCGCGCATGCCCTCGAGCGCCGGCAGGAAGCCGGAGACGGCGGGAGCCGAGGCGGTGGGCGGGGCACTGCTGGTCATCGACGACAGTCTGCCCGGTCGCTTCGGGGCGGGGAAGCCGGGATCTCGAGTCCGAACGGTGGCGCGCGCCGGGCGGATGCCCTGTTAGTGTCTGGGCTCACGTGGTATTCGCGAGCCGGATGCCAGGCGATCCGTGCAGACCGGCTGCCGGTGGGGGTACTCGATGGAACCGTTGAGTGAGGAGACACAGCATGGCTGAGCGTTCGGGCTCGGGCCGGAAACTGGCATTGGCATTGGTGGGCCTCGGCGCCTTCCTCATCGTCGCGGCAATACTGATCCCGACGTATACCGTCGGCAAACTCGCCAAGACGCCGCTGGACCTCGAGGTGACCACGGTCGCCGAGGGCACCGGCGACATCCTCAACGCGCGGGCGCTGCTGTCGGGGCGGGCGCAGGTCGACACCGACGTGCCGATCGTGGCGCAGCGGTTCGTCACCGTCGAGGACCCGTCGAATGCGGACATCATGACCCTGCAGGCGGGCCAGACGGTCCGTCGCCTGGACATGCAGGGCGACACGGGTCTGGTCTCCGCCACCGTCGACCGGGTCACGGTGGACCGGGTCAGCGGCATGCCGGTCACCAAGGAGGAGAACCCGGACGCGGTCAGCACCATCCAGACCTCGGCCACGGCTCCGCCGACGGAGATCCCGAACCGCGACGGTCTGCAGTACCGCTTCCCGTTCGGCACCGAGCAGAAGTCCTACCCGTACTTCGACCTCAATGCGCGCGAGACCTACCCGATCGACTACATCGACGAGACCGAGATCAACGGCGTCAAGGTCTACCACTTCCGGCACGAGATCGAGCCCGTCGACCTGTCCGCGGTCGATCCGTCGGTGCCGACCTACAAGCTGAGCCTGCCCGCCTCGACGTGGGGCGTCGAGGGCGGCGAGACGCCGGTGACCATGACCCGCTGGTACACCAACGTCCGTGACCTGTGGGTCGAGCCGGAGACCGGCGTCGTCATCAAGGGCCAGGAGCAGCAGTACCAGTACTACGCCCGCGAGGCGAGCCGTCCCGAGGTGACGGTGCTGCAGGTGTCCCTGCCGTTCAACGAGGACACCATCGAGTTCCAGGTGGAACAGGCCAAGAACGGTATCGACACCCTGAACCTGTTCGGTCGCACCGTGCCGATCATCCTCGGCATCCTCGGCCTGCTCGCGCTGATCGCCGGCATCGTGCTCGGCCTGCGCGGCGGCAGCGGCCGCACCGGCCGTCCCGTCGCCGCGACGGGCGGCCCGACCGCACCGGCCGGACCGGCCCACGCCGCCCCGGCCCAGCGCGACTGGACCAGCGACCGCACCGAGGAGATCCCCCGCACGGACGCTCCCCCGCAGCAGCGGGACTGGACCACCGACCAGACGCAGGAGATCCCGCGCACCGACCTGCGCAAGGAACCGCCGCAGCAGTAGGTAGCAGTAGGTACCCGGCCGATGCCCCTCCCGATCGGGAGGGGCATCGGCGTGTGGACTCCCGATCGGGAGGGCGTCGGCGTGTGACCGAATGTGACATCGCGTCGGTTGGATCGAACCGATGTCACATTCGGCCCGACGGGGCGGGCCGCGTATCCGGCCCGACGGTGCGGGCGGCGCGCACGGCGAGGACGGAGACCACCGCGGCCGTCGTCGCCGCGACGGCCACAGCGACGAGCACGAACTGCCTCGTGGTGGTGGCGACGGTGAGCATGAGGGCAGCCTCCACCGCGAGACCGACCCACGCGACGGCCGCGAGGTGGGTGCGTTCGCCCGCGATCGCGGACAGCAGTGCGCCCTGCAGGACCGCCAGGCACGCGCCCTGCAGGGCGAACAGCCACAGCAGCGACTGCACCGGGGCGTAGGCGTCACCGACGAGCAGCGGCACGAGCGGCGCGCCCACGGCTGCGCCCGCGACGAGCGCCGCACCGATCCCGACGAGGACGGTCAGGGCCGAGCGGACCGCGGCCGCGGACTGGGCGGGGTCGGCCATCCGCGGGTACAGCACCACCCCGACCGCCTGCGGCAGCCAGAACGCGACTTTCGTCGCGACGGCGCCGAGCGCATACAATCCCGCGTCCTGCGGGTCGAGGACGGTGCGGGCGAGCAGCAGATCCAGCGACGTCAGGGCGATCAGCGCCAGCTGCACCTGGGAAGCGCGCAGCACCGCGAGCACGCCGACCGCCGGGGCGGTCCCGGATCCGGGCCCCGCCGGGGTGCGCGACACGAGCGTGGCGGCCGCGGCCGCGACGAACCCGGTGCCGACCGCGCCGGCGAACAGGGCCGCCCCCGGTCCGCCGCCGACGGCGAGCACCGCGACGGCGGGCACGACCTTCGCCACGCCGGCCGCGGCGAGGACGACGCTGAGCGCGCCGAACCGTCCCCGGCCCTGCAGCAGCCCCTGTTCGGTGGCGAGCAGCACGAGCAGGGGTGCGGTGACGAGCGAGCCGAGGGCACCGGCGACGCTGGTGTCGAGGGCCCACGCGACGAGGGGCACGACGGCGAGCGCGACGAACCCGGCGAGGCCGGCGCAGCGATAGCCGAGACGGCGCAGGGCCGCGGTGCCGGCACCGCGCACGGTCTCCCGGGCGACGACGGTCTGCAGGGCGAGCGCCGGCACCGCCAGGACCAGCTGGGCGGCCAGCAGACTGGCGAACTCCCCGTATCCCGCGGGTCCGAGCCACTGGGCCGCCGGCAGGTGCAGCAGATAGGACGCCAGGTTGGCGGTCATGGCACCGACGGTCACCATTGTCATCCCGGCGACGGCGGTTCCGGTGGCCGGGCGCGGCATCTCAGGTCGCGGCATCGGACCATGGTTGCACGCGGCGGGTGCGGGCGACGAGGCGCGGGACACCGGCGCGAGATGGGTATTGTGCGGCCATGCCCAGGCCGGTGTCGCTGCGTCCCGCTGTCCCGGCCCTCTACAGCCTCGCGCTGGCGGCCGTGATGCTCGGGCCGCTGCTCACCTCCCCCGGCTACCTGCTGTTGCGCGACGCGGTGAGCACCCCGCGGTCGTTCCCGACGGACTCGGCGCTGGGTCTGACCGATGCCGCGGCGCGGGCCGTCCCGCAGGACGCGTTGCTGGCGGCGGCGAGTTCGGTGGCGGACGGCGGCCTGGTGGTGACGGCGTTGCTCACCGGCGCCCTGTGGGCGGCCGGCTGGGGCAGCGCCCGGCTGGTGGCGGTGCTGTTGCCGACGGCCGGGCTGCCGGCCCGGCTGGTGGCGGCGACGGTGGGCGTGTGGAACCCGTACGTGGCGGAGCGGCTGCTGCAGGGGCACTGGAGCCTGCTGGTGGGCTACGCGGCGCTGCCGTGGACGGTGGTGGCCGCCGTGGCGGTGCGGCGGGGCGACCGCTCCGGGTGGCCGTCGCTGGCGGTGTGCCTGGGCGTGGCGGGCCTGACCCCGACGGGTGCGCTGCTGGCGTCGGGGACGGCGCTGGCCGTGCTCGCGCCCCCGGGCGGGCGGTCCCGGCGGGTGCCGCGGCTGGCCGGCGCGGTGGCGCTGGCGGGTGCGGTGGCGGCGCCGTGGCTGGTGGCGACGGCCGTCTCCGGCGGCGCGGGCGACGGATCGGATCCGGCGGGGGTGCGCGCCTTCGCGGCACGGGCCGAGCCCGCGCTGGGCACGCTCGGCAGCGTGGCGGGGCTCGGCGGCATCTGGAACGCCGACGCGGTGCCCGCGTCGCGGACGACGGTGTGGGCGCTGGTCGGTACTGCGGCGCTGCTGCTGGTGGTGGTGTGCGGGGTGCCGGCGCTGTGGCGGCGACGGCGCAACCCGGTGCTCGGCGTGCTGACGGCGCTGGCCGCGGTCGCGGTGCTCGGTCCCGCCCTCGCGGCGACGGGGCCGGGGCTGCGGGCCGGGGAGTGGGCGATGGTGCACGTCCCGGGTGCGGGTCTGCTGCGCGACACGCAGAAGTGGGTGGCCTGGGCGGTGCCGCTGTACGCGCTGGCCGCCGCGGCGGGGGTCGGCACGTTGCGGACGCGTTTCGGCGGGCGGGCCGGCGTCTGGGCCACGGCGACCGCGCTGGCGGTGCTGCTGGCCCTTCCGGACCTGGCGTGGGGCGTGGGCGGGCGCGTACGCCCGGTGCAGTATCCGGACGCGTGGCAGCGGGTCGCGGCGACGGTGCCGCCCGGCGACGGCGATGTGGCGGTGCTGCCGGCGGGTATGTTCCGGCGATTCGAGTTCAGTGGCGCCGCACCGGTTCTCGATCCGGCCCCCCGGATGCTGCGCGCCGACGTGCTGCAGTCCGGGGAGCTGATCGTCGCCGGCGGCACCGTCGCCGGCGAGGGCCGGGGGGCCGCGGAGGTGGAACGCCTGCTGCTGGCGGGCGCGGCGCCGGCCGACCTCGCGGCCCACGGCGTGGGGTGGGTGCTCGTCGAGCACGGCACGCCCGGGGATCTCGGCGACTCGGCCCGCACGCTCGAGCAGCTCGAGCCGGTGGTCACCGACGCCGCGCTGTCGCTGTACCGGGTGCGCGGGGTCGCCGGGACCCGGTCGGACGACCGGACGGCGGCGATCGCCGCGCACGCGCTGTGGGCGGCGGTGTCAGCAGGCGGGCTCGTGGGCCTGCTGGTCCTGCGACGGCGCGTCCGGCGCCGCGAGCACGACGGCGGCCTGCGCCGGGCGCGGGAACAGTCCTGAGACGCGGCGGCCCGCGGCCGTCGCGGCGAGCACCTCGTGCACCCCGTCGCCGGTCGCGGACCAGGAGAACTCGGCGGCGCGCACCCGGGCCTTGCCGCCGAGGGTGCGGCGGCGGTCGGCGTCGGCGAGCAGGTCGGCCACGGCACCGGTGAGCTCGTCCGGGGAGTCGACGAGCACGCCGGTGACGCCGTCGATGATCGAGTCGGTCAGGCCCCTGGAACTGCGGTAGCCGATCGTGGGCACACCGTGCTGGGCGGCCTCGACCACGGCGAGCCCCCACCCCTCCTTGCGGGACGGCATCACGTGCACCCAGGACCGGGCGAGCAGTTCGTGCTTGCGGTCCTCGGCGACGTGGCCGTGGAAGGTGACGGCGTCGGTGATGCCGAGGTCCGCGGCGGCTGCGCGCAGGTTCCGCTCCCACCAGCCGCCGCCGATGACGTCGAGGTGCAGGCCGGGGACGCGGTCGCGCAGCGCGGCGACGGCGACGAGGGCGTCCTCGATCTGCTTGTGCGGTACGAGCCGCGACAGCACGCACACGGTGGGGTGCGCGGTGCGGGTGTGTTCGTCGCCGGGTTCGACGCCGGCGGGGACGGCGTCGGCACCGTTGCGCACGACGGCGATGCGGTCGCGGCCGACCCCGAGGGCCATCAGCTCGTCGGCGGACGGCAGCGACACGGTCAGGTACTGGTCGTCGCGGTGCACGCGCGGCGACAGCGTGGACTCGATCCACCAGCCCAGGGCGGCCATGACGCGCCCGGCGACGGGCCACTGCTCGCGGTGGCAGTGGTGCACGAGCACGGTCACGGGCGCCCCGGCGACGAGCCGGGAGAAGAACGGGATGCCGTTCTGGGTGTCGATCACGGCGTCGGGCCGGAGGTGACGCAGCGGGCCGACGCCGAGACGACCGGCGGCGATCGCGGCGAGGGCCCGGGGATAGACGGTGAGCCGTCCGCCGCCGCGGCTGACGGTGACGCCGTCGATCTCGTCGCGGCGGGGGGCACCGGGGTAGGCGGCGGTGCGGAGGGTGACGCGGATGCCGCGCGCGGCGAGCTGGGCTCCGACCTGCTCGAGGTACCGTTCGCTGCCTCCGCCCTGGGGGTGCCCGGTATCGCGCCAGCACAGCAACAGAACCTCGCGCACGTGGCGACCCCCTGTGGTTCGTCGTCGACGGATGTATCCCGGAACACACTAACGGGTGCAGGGGCACCCGCGGTGGAGGGTTACCGGCGGGTAGTGCAGTGCGGGGGCCGCTATGGTTGCTCCTCGTGGTTGTTCCGACCCTGCCCGTTCCCCCGGTGGCCCGCACCTTCGCCCGGCGCGCCACCCTGCGCCGGTCCGTCGGGCTGCTCGGCGACTTCCGGCACGAGCAGTCCGCACCCGAGCTGTTCTACGGGGCGCTCGCGCGCGACACCGTCGACCTGATCGGTGACCTGTACGCGGACCTGACCGACCGGGACCTCACCGGCACGACCGTCGTCGACGTCGGGGGCGGACCGGGATACTTCGCGGAGGTGTTCGGCGCGGCGGGTGCCCGCTACGTGCCGGTCGAGCCGGATCCGTCGGAGATGCACGCGGCCGGCCTCGCCGTGGGCGGGTCGGTCCGCGGCTCGGGCCTCGCGCTGCCGCTGCGCACGGGGTCGGTGGACGTGTGCTTCTCGTCGAACGTCGCCGAGCACGTGGCGCAGCCGTGGGTGATGGCCGAGGAGATGCTGCGGGTGACGCGGCCGGGCGGGCTGACGGTGCTGTCGTACACGCTGTGGTGGGGTCCGTTCGGGGGGCACGAGACCGGCCCGTGGCACGCGTTCGGCGGTGAGTACGCGGCCCGGCGGTACGCCCGCCGGCACGGCCGGGAACCGAAGAACCGGTACGGGGTCTCGTTGTTCGAGGTGGGCTGCCGCGACGGGCTGCACTGGGCACGGTCGACGCCGCACGGGGAGCTGCTGGCCGCGTTCCCCCGGTACCACCCGCACTGGGCGTGGTGGCTGGTTCGGGTCCCCGCGCTACGGGAGTTCCTGGTCAGCAACCTGGTGCTCGTGCTGCGCCGGCGCTGATGGTCGCGCTCGCCCTCGACGTCGGCGGCACCAAGATGGCCGCCGCCCGCGTTCGCGCCGACGGCACGCTCGACCCACCGCGGACGGTGCCGACGCCCGTGCACGGGGTGTGGGCGGCGTGCGCGCAGCTGCTGCGGCAGGTCGCCGCGGGGGACGAGGTGACCGCCGTCGGGATCGCCAGTGCCGGCCCGGTCGACACCGGCGCCGGCTCGGTGGCGCCGATCAACATCGACGAATGGGCGCGCGGCTTCGATCTGGCCGACGCCGTGCGCGGACTGTTCCCGCGCGCGGGGGTGCGGCTCGCGGTCGACGGGGCCGCGGCCGCGCTGGCCGAGCACCGGCTCGGGGCGGGCCGGGGTACGGCCGACCTCGTCGGTGTGGTGGTCTCGACCGGCATCGGCGGTGGTCTGGTGCTGGGCGGCCGGATCGCCGGGGGCCGGACCGGCAACGCGGGCCACATCGGGCACATGGTGTCGGGCGCGGGTACCGAGGCCTGTGCGTGCGGGGGCGCCGGGTGCGTGGAGACCGTGGCGAGCGGGCCCGCCGCGGTGCGGTGGGCGCGGGGGCACGGCTGGTCCGGTGCCGACGGTGCGGCGCTGGCCCGCGACGCGGGGGCGGGCGATCCTGTCGCGGTGGCGGCGCTGGGACGGGCGGGGACGGCCCTGGGGGAGGTGATCGCGTCGGCCGCGGCGCTGGTCGACGTGGACCTCGTCGTGGTCGGCGGGGGATTCGCGCAGGCCGGCGCGCCGCTGTGGCGGCCGATGCGCGCGGCCGCGGCCCGGCACGCCCGGCTGCCGTTCCTGTCCGGGCTGCGGCTCCCCCCCGCGCGGG